>CAYXQW010000024.1:12046-14971 GCA_964466695.1 uncultured Bdellovibrionales bacterium | reverse complement strand
GAGATCTGATAACCAAACACCGGATGCGTGACCTCCTCCTGCATGCGCCGCTCGTAGGCCCGCAGAAACTTCTTGCGCGCCTCGGGCGCAAGCGCCACCCCGAGCGGGTTACACAGGAAGTCCGACGCGCTCAAGACGCGCGTGTTGATCACCGTGAGCACCACCGACTCGGCGATGAGGGGGCGAAACTCCTCCATCAAGTCGAGCGCCAGCGCCGGCCGACCAAAGCGCGGCTGATGGTAAAACCCGAGGAGCGCGTCGAGCCCGACGAGCACCGTCGCGAGCGCTAAGTCCTTCGCCAAGAGCGCGTACGCAAAAGACAACAAGGCGTTGACCGGGTCTCTCGGCGGCCGGCGCGTGCGGGTCGTAAAGTCGAAGTCGAGCCGCTCGCCCTCGGCCGGGCGCAGCATGCCCCCGAAGGCGCCGAAGTAGACGCGCGCCGCGTTACCCTCGACCCCGAGCAACTGGGGCAGGTCCTTGGCCTCGACGGCCGCAGCGCCGAGCCGCGCAAGCTCCCGCAGCGCAAGCTCGGGCGCGCTATCGTGGTTGCGGCGCAAGAGCACCCGGCAATTGGCGATCTTGTTCTTGACGAACCTTCGCGCCAGCGACAGACACACCGCGGGGTCATCGGCGAGACGAAACTGCGCGCGCCGCAGCTCGATGTTGCCGTGACCCATGCCGCACGTCAGGCCGCTAAACCAGCCGCCGTAGCTCATCCAACAGATCGGGATGTCGTGCGCGAGCGCCTCACGTACCGCCTGCGAGCTTATCTGCGCATTGCCGAGGAGGGTCACGTGCGAGACATCGCAGAGCCGCGCCTCGGCGAGCTTCTCCCGCGCCGGCGATCTCACCGTGAGCACCTCGCCGCTGATGCCGATGTGCGCGCCCTGCTCTTGGACATAGAGCGGCTTGGCGTCGTCACGCGCCGGGACGAGCTTGCGCACCGGCTCGCGCCCCACCGCGGCGTTGAGACAATTGACCTCGTCCGGCAGGCAGATGCCGTGCAGCGAACAGCCCGCGCACTTGGGGCTCGAGACGAGCGGCGGCGGGATCACACCCCCGGCGGCGACCTCGCGCGCCTCGGCGAGCAGCTCATGCGTGCGCGCGATGAGCGCGGCGTCGAAGGCGACCTCCACGCGCGTCTTGGCCGCCGCGAAATAGAGCACGCCGAGCTCACAGTGATACCCGTGCTCACGAAGCAGCAATCCATAGGCACAAAGCTGCACCCGCTCGGGCTCGTAGCAGCGCTCGTCGTTGTCGGGTGGCTTGCCTCGCTTGTAATCAACGGGCGAGACCATCCCTCCCTCGCCCTCGACGAGATCGATCTTCGCCGACAAGCAAAGCTCGGCGGAGGACAACGCCACCTGCCGCGCGACGAAGGGGCGCTCGGCCGCGGGCTCGGGCAGCGACGCGGCCTTGCCGGTGTCCACGCGCCGATGTGTAAACCGACCGTCCACCGTAAACTCGTTGTCCGCGAACTCTCTTTGGACATGCTCGAGGTAGAAGAGCCGCGGGCAGAACGCGTACTCGTTGAGCATGCGCACGGGCATGAGCTCTGGAAGCTCGAGCTTGGGCGCGACCTCGATGGGCGCGGCGTCGCTTTGGGCCTCGACCGGCGGCGCGCGCTCGACGCGCTTTTGCGGCTTGAGGTCGGTTGCGGCAATGGCATTGGTCGAGGGAGACTCGCTTGGCTTGCTCATGTGGCGACTCCTTCAGGGTTTTGACTCGAGCAACTCGGGCGCGCCCTGGGCGATGCGCGGCTTTAGCAAGGTCATGGCTTTCTCGACTGGATTCGCTACGCAGGGACGGCGTGAGTGCCTTGTGCAGGGTGCCGCCTTGCCATCACCAAACCCCTTGAGATGGCGCGAAAGAGAGCTTTCCTTTTGCTGCAGAAACGCGATCTGCGCTGAACGCTGCAAAAACGCCCCGCTCTCGCTGCTCGTTGGGGTGGCCAAGACCCTCCCATACGAGCGAACGCACGGTACGAAGCGTGGCCGGGATTTTCCAGAGCGGCCACGAGAAGGTAACCCGCTGACGCGACCGTTTCGACGCAACGGTGACCGGCTGCTTGCCGGGAACGACTGGCAACAGGCCAAAAGCTGGGATGGCAAGCGCCTGAGCGCCAAGCTCGGTCGAATAATCGTCTGTGGTCGTCGGATTCGAGAGTCTAAGCGCGTAGAGTCGTTCGTCGGACGGATCGAGGCGAAGGGTGGGTTTCCTGGTTCCGAGCCTGAGTTCCTTTCGCTTATCATCCGGTATTCGGTACGCTTTCCTCCACGGTTCAAACAGTGCGAGCCGCACGTGCTCCTCTTCTACGAGCTTGAGAACGTCACGCATGGACTGAACGAGATCCTGATGACTTGCTCCGTTCGCCGCGCACAGCGTGGATTCGAATGCATCTTCGCCCACGACGCAGGCCAAGCCACCAAGTAGGTCGACCATGGCCGGGGTGACGCTTGCGAGCGCGATCTTCTCGTAGCTCGACCTGGTAAAGTCAGAGGGCTTGTTGATATCCCCGAGACTCCCACCGAGATAGGGCTGAAGGGATCTCAGCTTGGCGAGCAGCACCGCTGCAAGCTGTTCATTTGCGACGGGACTATGCAGCACCGTAGTACCATCTTCCTTGAATGCGAGCCGAGGAGAACCGAGGCTATTCTCGCGCGCATGCTCATCGAGCAAAGACAACGAGCCAAGCGCCGTGAGGAAGCCCCAGAGGTGCTGGCCATCGATCCCGACGAGGAATAGCTGGTTCATGGCTTCATGCTCTCCTCCTGGCTCGCGCGGTGGTCGGCAAGGCGAAGGATCGCCTCGAGCCAGCACAGCTCCTGCCAGCCGTACTTCGCGACCAGCGCCCAGAAACGGTCGGCCAGCGGCGAGTCGAGTCGGTGCAGCTCGTTGTTCGAGGTCGTCGCGGCGAAGTCGATC
>CAYXQW010000024.1:0-12036 GCA_964466695.1 uncultured Bdellovibrionales bacterium | reverse complement strand
ACCTCGACGGGGCTTTTGTCGATGAGGGCAGGCGCGAAGGGCCGACACTCCCCGTGGTGGCTGGCCACGAGGTGAAGCACGAGGTCGAGATCCGGCTCCTTCTCGGCGTCTACCTTCTGCAAGTAAGCTCTCAGCGCAGCCAGTTGCTCTTGCAGCATCGCGACCGATTGGACGGCATGGAGATACCCGCCACCGGGGTAGCCGCTTCGCATCCTCGCGAGGCTGCGCTGCTCCTTTGCCCCGGACGGCATCGCTGACTTTGCCCAGGGCGTCTCGTCCTTGAAAAGCTCGATCTCGCTTCCTCCTCGAAGCATGAGCTGGAAGCGCCGGTCGGCCTTGCCGATGTCGTGCAGCCACGCGGCGAGCGCGATGTGTTCGGTGAGCCACACGCCGAGGCCGCAGCGCCTCGCATACTCCCGCGCGAATGACTCGACGTCGGCGCTGTGCTCGGAGAGCTTTACGGCACGACCCGCGCAAAACGAGTCGTCGCCGTCCGTGGTCAACTCCACGCCGTCTTCGAGAGACTCTTCGGGCGCAAGCACTCGCCGAAGATCGGCGATGGACACTCGCTTCGTCTCGAGGACGATCCACGGAGGCTCGCCCGGCACGACGAACGAGCCGCGTCCCTTGGCGAGGCGCTCGGCCCACAAGCGCTTCCACTTTGGCCAGTCTTGATTTGAGGCGAGACGAGCGAGCGCAGCCTTGGCTTCGTCCGGCTCGTCGAGCGGTAGTGACAGCCCGAGGTCCGCGACGACGCGGGGATGTAGTCGCAGCACGGCTCGCGCGCGCGCGAGCAACCCGGCCTGCTCCGCGCGGTCGCTGACTGGCTCGATCGACGCGGCGTCGAAGCAGTGGCCGCGGATACCACCATAGCTCGCTGGCACGACGATGGTGTTACCTGGATTCAAGTCCTTTGCGTCGACGATACAACTCTCATCGCCCATCCAGCGTAGCGCGCGTCGCCCTTCCGTATTCAGGTCACCGCTGTCGTTGGGTGTCGCGCCCTCCGTATCGCCGAGGTCGTGTGCAGGCTGGTTCGCGAGCCACGCCCGTACCGTCACGAAGGGCAGCGACAGCGCCTCGAGACTCGAGGGCCGGACCGCCGCGACGATCGCCGTCGCGGCTTCGACATCTTCACGCTGGAGCACTTCCTCCGTGAGATCGGCACGCCAGACGACCTGCACATCCGCAGGACCAGAGCTCGGTCCGTGCAGCCAGAGGCTAACGTCGGGGAGTTGACTCGGTGCTGGCGAGGTCTGCACCCAGAGGTCGAGGTAGGCAGGAAGCAGCGTCGGCGCGTTGGGCTTGGGCGCGAGTAGCGTGTTCAGGTCGTCGCCCGTTGGGGCCACGAGCGCGAGAACGCCGAAATCAACCAACGCCCTTCTGTTGATCTCTGCTTCAGCCTGCTGCTTCTCCTCGCCCTTCAGCTTCTTGGTTTCTCCTTTGAGTTTCTTCAGCTCTTCTTTCAGATTCTTCGGACGCTCCTTCTCTTGTTCTTTGAACCACTTGACCATCTCGCCGATGGCTTTGCCGTAAATCGGGTCGTCCTTGTCAGACTTGTCGTAGACAATGACGCCTTCGGCCTTTCCGTACTTGCCGAGCCGGTCCACGCGACCAAAGCGCTGTCGCAGACTATCTAGGCTCGCCGCCTCGGTGACGAGGGCGTCGAAGTCGAAGTCCGCGCCCGCCTCGATGCACTGCGTACCGACGATGACGCGCTTCGAGCTGTCGTCGCTCCGATTGCGCCCTGTCTCCACGGCGGGACGGAGCTCGCAGAGCACGTCGTCGCGATCGAGCGGACGCATGCGGCCCGTGAGCAGGGTGACCGTCGCGTCCGTGCCCAGTATCTTGCCGAGTTGTCGCGCGATTTTGCTGGCGCTCGCGACGCGATTGACGACCACAGCGATCGTTCGATGCCGTTCGAGCAAGTCCTTAACCTGATCGACGCACGCCTTCTCGAGCGCGGTCCGATCTTCCACCTTGATGAGGCGCGTGGGCTTGCTCGCGTGCAAGCGCGGTCCTAGCGGCGAATCGGGCTTCTTTTCGTCGTCGAGCAGTGCGAAGGGCGTTGTTGCCCCAGCGGCCGGCGTCGCCGACAAGAACGCGTGCGCAAAGCGCGTCTTGACGCCGCTGCCCGAGAAGCGCGTTCGCAGGCGCGCGAGCTGATCGAGCGTCTGCCGGAACGGCTCGGAGAGATGCACCTCATCGAGAAGGAGCAACGTGTCGTTGGCCAAAAGGCCCGCATGCACCGGCTTCATACCCTGGCTCACGCCATAGCCCTGCATGAGCATGCGCGAGCCGACCTGATCGACGGTCGAGGCGATGACGAGCGGCTGATCGGGCGTGCGCGCCCAGCCGTCGTCCTTCGGCATGCCGCCACGCAGAGTGAAGACGCCGAGCGGCTCTTCGCCGGTGCGGGTCAGCAAACGAAGGCGCTCGGCGACCTTGACGACGACACTGTCCTTGCTCGTCATCAACGCGCCCAAGAGCTTGCGGCCACGCTCGGCGACCTGATCGACGACGATGCGGCGGTCCACGACCATCGCGATGCGGCGCGGGCACCAACGCTCTGCGTACTCGTTCGTCGCGTCGAGAGCGAGCGCGAAGAGGGCAATGTCGATGCACGTCGTTTTCCCCGCGCCGGTTGGGAGGTCAAGCACGCGCGGCCATGCTTTATCTCGAACGATCTGCTCAAGCAGGCGCTGCTGCCAAGCGAAGGGTTGCTTGCCGGCGTGCACGGCTGCGTGAAAGGCACCGAAGTCGGAGATGGAGAGCGTCATCGGTCCTCCACGGGTAGGCAGAGACCGAGGCCGAAGTAACGCCCAGCGCCGAGCAGAAGCGGACCGTGCACACGTTCTTCGAAACGGATGTCGGCATGGACGCGCACGCGCGGCGTACGCCCTGGACGACCAGGCCATGGCAGGAAGTTGCGAACGTGCTGCGCGCCCGGGAGCAGTGGCGCGAGCGACACCTCGACGGAGATCGGCCGGACGCCGACGACGCGTAGGCATGCGTCGCTGATGCTGTGCTGTGCTTCTAGCGCGGCCTTACGTGCAGTGCCGTCCTGGTTGCTGCGGAGGTTGCCGGGATTCTTGTCGAGGGCGATCGGCGTCGCGGTGAGAAAGCGCGTGGAGGCGCGGCACCACCGCTCCGGATCGAGGGCAGCCTTCGCCGACACATCAACTCGCCGAACAACGAAGGACGGTAGTGTTCCACCCGCGAGCGTCAGGTCGCCTCCGTGGTCGGAGCGCTCCTTCTCCCACTTCGCGACGAGGCGAAGCAGCGTTTCGCGGTCGCTCGTTGAAAGCTGACGAGGCAGCACCAGCGCGCAGCCCATGATTGCGCCGTCGGCGTGCTCGTGTCCGACGAACGGCAGCGGAACGAACGCGACGTGCGGCTGCTCGGCCGGGCCGTTCTTCGCGTGGCCCGAGAGCGTCGCCGGAAGATCTTGGTTGCCGTGGAGCTCGATCAGCGCGCCACGCAGCGCACGCGCGAGATCGGTCGCGCGTGAAGCGACCGGCCGTGACCCGCCAACACGCTCGAAGAGGACCCATTCGGTCGAGAACACGCTCTCGCCCTTTGGAGAAGACGCAGTGACCTTGGAGGGCGAACGATAGCATTGGGGACGCGTTGGGAGTATGCGTCTCTGCACGCCCTGATGGTGTTCAAAGGCTCCTTCGAGCCGCTCAAGCTGCCCGGGCCCGACCACGCGCAGGACGACATCACCCTCGTCGCCTGGAACGAGCGTCGGTGTGAGGTCGCGATCGATGACGCTACATCGCACGAGCGAAGAAGAGTGGCCCAGGCGGGTCACACGTACGCAGAGGCGCTCGAGCGCTGCCCGATACGGTGATGGATCGGCGCTGGGCCAGAGGAACGCGAAGGTCGGTGTCTCGGGAATCGCGACCGGGAAGGTTCGCACCTGGCGCGTGCGACGATCGGGCAGGAGCGCGCTCGCTGTCTTGAGAGCCTTACCGGAGAGCTTGTCATCAATCTCGACGGCTTCTTTCTTCACCTTCTCGAGCGCAGCCTCCGCCCCACGCTTTTTCGCGGGCGTCTTAGCCTCGGCCACCTTGGCTGCAGCCTTGCGGATAGCTATGTCGCCCCCAAGAGTGATGTCGTTGACCGGTACGTAGACGTCCTGCACCTGCCGCCTGCCTACTTTCGACTCGGGATCGACCCAAAGAGAAGGCTCGCTCTGCTTCTCGAGCCACAGGAGCGCGTCCCGCTCGTCCCGATCAGCGTCCTCGCGGTCGTGGAGCGCGGCGACCAGCGCCGAGAAGAAGCGCGCGGGGTGTGGCGGCCACTCGGCGCGTCCGCGATCGTTGTGCGCGGTCGCGGCGTAGCGACCGGTCAGGAGCTCGACCTCGATCGCCAGCATCACTCGTCTCCGACATCGGTCTCTGCTACCGCAAGCGCGCGGCTCTTTCTCACGAGGTCTTTGAGCTTCGGCGACGGCTGTAGCTCCGCGAGTGCTTCGCCTGCGGGCTTTTCGAACTTGATGCCAGCAGGAAGGTTTTTGACTGCCTCGTTGTAGAGCTTGATGGCCCCAGGGAGGTCGAGATCCACGGGAGTCGCGCTTCCATCTCGGGCGACCGTTTCGAGCTTCAGCGCGGAGCCTTTCCTCGGCACGAGCAGACAGCGAGAGCGCAGATCGTGTCCGCGGCTCTCCGCGGCGAATATCGCGAGTAACCCGAGCGCAGCCAGCACCGTGCGAGCTTCCTCCGCTCCGGTGGTGAACCCCAGACGTCGCAGCGACGCAAGCGAGAGCACTACCGTGTGCCTCGCCTCATCGATCGTCACGCCGCCAGCAACGGAGTCGATGCTGGGGGGGATGTTGCTGAGCACGACAGCCGATGGCTTACCCGCTTTCTCCTTCTTGCCGACCTTGATGGGCTCGCCATCTTTCTTCTCAGCCTCGTCGGGATTGGCAGTCCACATCTCATCACCGTTGGCGGCCTTGTAGAGGACGGCGGCATCCTTTGCGATGTTGAGCGGATCGAGCCGGCTTTCGGTCTTGCTGCCGAGCACCGCGTTGATACCGACGATCTCTGAGACCAGCGCGCGCTGGAACTTGGCGCCGAGGCCGCCCTTCGGCCCCGTGCTGTCCCACAACCCGAAGACTAGCCCCGTCGGGCAAACCTTGAATAGCGCGGTCGCGTTCCTGATGCTCGCGTCGGTGAACGACCTGCCGATGTCCGAGAGCCGAAAGAGCTGGCCGTCGAGCAGACTGTCGCGCAGAAGCGCGTCGGCGATGCGGTGAGGCGCAGTGAGCGAGGTGACGCGGCCTACCTCGGGTGCGATGAGAGAGAAATCGACGCTGACGACCGGGAGCGCTATTTGCTTATTCGCCCACAACGCCTGAAGCGCATCCTCCATCCGGTTCGCCTGGCTCTGCACCGAGTCGATCAGCACGCATTTTACGTCATGCCCTCCAATACGGCGGGTCTCGAAAGCGTACTTGGCGCCGGGCTCGGGCTTCTTGTTTTTCTCATCCAAAGCGTGGGTCGGCGGGAAGATCTTGTCTCCCGGCCCACCCGCAGGCTCGAGCGTCGCCGTACCACGGATGGCGACCGTGTCGCCGGCCACCAGGACCTTGAGTTGATCAACATTCAGCATCGGTTCTTCTCCTCGTGTGTGGGTCCGTCGTTCATGGCGGTGTTGTCAAATTCACGGGAACATGGTTCCTGTCGAAGCGAGGTAATTGCGCACTCCTCACTCGCGGCCATCTAACCCCTCCCCTCCCTTTGGTGTCTGGGCCTCGTCGGGCTCGCACTGCCTCATGCTTATCGAAATCGCGAATCAGCGCTCGGTGCGTTGGCGCCCAAGGACTTTTTATCCCTCAACGCACGGAGCTTAGCGCTACACCGCGCGGCGCGCAGGTTTTTACGAGAGGCGATGCAAAGGAGAAGCGCGGCGGGCGCCGCGGCGATCAGGGCAGGCTATCGGCGGCTTGTTGCAGCGCGCGCTGGTGGTCCGGGTTAAAGCCATCCATCTCGACCACCCAGGCCTCGATCTGCTCCTTCAAGTAGCGCTGCATCTCGGCCTGACTTGCGCCTTCATTCTTCATGTTCTCGAGCTGCCAGGCGATCGCGCCGCCCTGCTCGTTAAAGGAGAAGAACCACGCCACGGAGTAAATACCTTCGCCCGGGTTCTCTGCGCCTTGCTCGGCGGCGATCAACATCTCGTAGACCGCATCACCGGAGAGGCCGGTGCTCTCGACGATGGAGACGAAGTGGGGGAGATAAGGACCGTGCCCATGATGAGTCTCGACGAGCGGCGGGCAGCGCGCGGCCAGGCCCTGGATCTGCTCGGGCGTAAGGCCGAGCTCGGCGAGACCCTCTAGCTGCTCCTTGTCGGCGTCGAGCAAGATCGCGATCATCTCGTCGCTGAAGCCCGCCTCCTTTAAGTACTTCTCCTGCGCCTCCCGCGTCTCGTGCTTGTCGATGAGCGAGCTTGCGATCTCACCCACGATCGAGATCACCGCCCCGATCCCCATGAGCAAGGCGCCGAGCGGGACGCCCGCGCCCGTGCACGCGGCGCACGCACCGGCGAAGGTCAACAGATCGCCGGCCACCACGGCCCAGTCGCCGGCGTTGCCGTCCTTCATGGCCTCCTTGATGTCCACCACCGTGGTGATGGCGCTCGCCACCGCCCCGAGGAACGGCACGAAGCGATGGAGAGCAGCCGACGCCATGCCGGCCTGCTTGGCCATGCGCGTACCCGCCCGGGCGTACGCGCCGAGCGCCTTCGCCAGAAGCGCGCTGCTCCCCTTGAGAGCGCTCGCGAGCGCGCCTATCGCCTCGAGCTGCTCACCGTCGCGGGCGTGAGTGTAGACGCTCTTGAACGCCCACAGCGTGGTGCCCACGGCCAAGATCTGACCAAAGGCTCCCTTGTTCTCCCACTCGGTGATCTTGTCGGCCAAAAGCTCGGGCGTGTAGGTGCCGGCGCTCAGCTTCTGCAGATCTTCGATGCCCGAGAGGATGTCCTTGATACCATCGACAAAGTCCTTGGCCTTGTCGAAGACCTCCTTGCCCTGCATCGCGAGGTCGAAGTCGTCTTGCAGACCTTGATAGAAGATCTCGAGCTCATTGAGGGCCTGCTCCGGCGTGATCGCCGGGTTCGCCATGATCTCTGCCGCGATGGTGGTGGCGGCAGGCTCGAGGATATCCGTAACGATGTCCTTGCCCTCGGCATCGAACGCGGCGCTCAAGGCCTGGTTAGACGAGGCCCGCACCACGAAATCGGCGGCCGCGTCCGCATGCGGCGTGGTCGCGAGCGACTTGTAGCCCTTGTAGAGCGCGTCGACGGCGTTGCGGTCGGGCGGATCGGCGCTGGCCGCCGCCTCGAGCAAGGCGGTGTTCTTGGCGAGCGAGACCGCGAGCGACTCGGAGGCCGCGTCGTAAGCATCGACGATGTCTTGGTGGTCCGCCCAATACGCGGTGACGTAGGCCTCGCGCTGCTCGGGGGTGAGCATGACGCCGAAGTTTTCCATCTGCGCCTCGAGCTCTTGCTGCGCCTCGCTCCGCGCCGTGGCCGCCGCGTCCATGGCCCCCTGCGCCGCCTCCACCTCCGTGGCCGCGCTCAAGGTGGCGAGCGGGCTCGGCTCTACCCCGGGGACCCCCATAACCGTGCACAGCTCCTGCCAGGCGAAGGGCGCCGGAGCAGCGAGGTCGTCGCTGTCGCTCGCGAGCGCACGAAGCTCGTCGTCGGTGTAGACGCCCGCATCGCGCGCCGCGCTCATCGCCGAGACGAAGGCCGCGCGCTGCTCGTCGGTGTAGTTGCCCGAATAGCTGCCGTCGTGGAGATAACGAGAGAAGATGCCGTCGCCACCCGGGGTCATCATGTTCTCGCTCGAGAGCAAGTTGAGGCCGCTCGTGTCGTTCTTCGCGAGCTCGATCATCGCCGCCTGATAAGCAGCGTCATTTTCGTGCTCGGCGAGGGCGTCGACGAAGTCCTGCGCCGCCGAGCCACCCTCGCTGTAGTAGTCCGTGTTCTGGATGGCCTCGTAATCGATCCGAGCTTGCAAGACCGGATCGGGCTCGAGCCCGAGGTCCTCGAAGCCCAGCCTTATCTGCTCCGCGGTAAAGCCCGCGGCCGTCCAGGCGGCGATCATCTCCTCGCGCATCTCTGGGGTGACCGCGCTCATGTTCTCCGGATCGAAGCCGGCGAGGAGGCCGGCGTTCTGCGCGTAGAGCCCGGTCTCGAAGCTCGCCATGTCGGCGGCGACATCGACGAAGTCGCTCGTAGACAGCGGCGTGAGCGGCGGCAGCACCGCGCCGGCGTCGTTCTTGCGCGGCAACATCCGGCTCGCGTCATCGAGCGCCGCGCTGGCCTCGTCCTTGGCCTCGGCGCTCGCCTGATTGTAAGCCTCGACCTCTGCCAGCCCGGGCTCACGCTCGAGCTCGTAGGGCGGCGGGTCGCCAGACGCGGGGTCCCAATTCTCGAGCGCTTCCTCGAGCTCCTTGGCCTCGACCTCGTCGTAGCCGCCGAGATCGAGCGCGGCCTGCTCGAGCTTTTGTAGCTCTGCTTGCGACTTGGCGAGATCGTCTTGCGCCTTCTGGGCGCGGGCCTCGGCCTCGAGCGCCTCTTGTTGCAGCTTGGCGATCCGATCCAGCTCCTCCTGGTAGCGCGCCTGCGCCTCGGCGAGCGCCTCGGCGTCGTTGGCGAGCGCGCTCTCGAGCTCGGCCTGCGCCTCCGCGAGCTCCGCTTGCGCATCCGCGAGATCCTGCTGCTTTTGTGCGAGCGCGTCCTCCTTTTTTGCGAGCTGGTCTTGTTGCTGCTGGATGCGACTCTGCAAGGAGTTTACCTGCGCGAGATAGGCGGACATCGCCGCGCCGAAGGCGGCCGCGTCGAAGACCGTGACGTCGCGCAGCTCCGAGCCGTCGTAGCGACGCTCGGTCTTCTTGTAGTCGCTAGGCTGCGGCGGCGAGAGCAGCGCGAGCTCGGCTTGGAGCTCGGCGATGATCTGCTGGATCGAAGCGAGGTCGGCTTGCAGGCCAGTGATCGCCGACTCGATGCCGGCGATCTTGGCATAGGCCGCGTCCACCCGTGAACGCGGGCCGTCGGCGGTACGCGGGGCATTTACGGGGGTGGGCGAACCGGAGGTTATCGGAGTTAGCATCTAGCGCTCCTCGCGAGGATTTTGTGATGTTAAGGTCTCGACTTTTGAGCCTTACGCGGCATCATCGCCGTTTGGTTGTTTAAAAATGACCGCGCTTGCGCGGGCGGTTGCGAGTATGTCATGCCAAACGCGGTGCGCTTCTCCTCACGGCTGCCTCGAGATCTCTCGGCCTCCCCGCTCACCGAGGCCTTGCAGCGCGCGCCTTTTGGCATCGACCTCACCGAGAGCAACCCGACCTTGGTCGGGCTCCGTCACGACGAGGCGCTCCTCGGCGCGGCGCTCGGCACGCGCGGCCTCTCCTCGTATCACCCCGAGCCTTTAGGCTCCCGCGAGGCGCGCGAGGCCGTGGCCGCATACCTCGCGCGCGCGGGTCGCCGCGTCCCGATCGAGCGGCTGGCGCTCACCGCGAGCACGAGCGAGGCCTACGCGGTCTTGTTCAAGCTGCTCGGCGACGCGGGGGCGACGGTGGCCGTGCCGGCGCCGAGCTACCCCCTCGTTGTGCACCTCGCCGAGCTCGAGCTGCTCGCGACGCGCCCGTACCAGCTCTCTTACGATGACGGCTGGCACATCGAGCTCGACGCGCTCGAGGAGGTGCTCGCGGGCGGGGCGCGGATCGTGGTGGCGATAAGCCCGAACAACCCGACGGGCAACGTCTTCGACGGCCGCGAATATGAGCGCGTGGCCGAGGCCTGTCTCCGCCACGGCGCGGCCTTGATCATCGACGAGGTCTTCGCCCCCTACGGGGCCGATGGCCAGACGGTGCCGTCGTTCGTGCGCGACGACGGGCCGCTCACCTTCGTGCTCGACGGGCTCTCGAAGAGCGCAGCCTTGCCGCAGGTCAAGCTCGGCTGGATCTCGGTCTTCGGCCTTGAAGCAGCGGCGGCCATGGTGCGCCTCGAGTGGCTGCTCGACGCCTACCTGTCGGTCTCGGCGATGGCGCAGCTCGCCGCCCCGGCGCTGTTGGCCGCGGCCCCCGCCATGCAGCGCCAGATCAACGCGCGCCTCGCGAAGAACCGCCTGACGCTTGCGCACGAGCTTATGCCGCCGCTCGAGGCCGCGGCCGGATGGCAGGCGGTGCTGCGCCTTATGGGCGAGCCCGACGAGGAGCTCTTGGTCGCGCACCTCGCAAAGGAGGCCGGCGTCCGGGTTCACCCCGGCTTCTTCTACGACTTCGCGAAACCAGGCTATCTCGTATTGAGCCTCATCACCGAGCCTGCGCGCTTCGCGGAAGGGGCCCGCGCGCTCGCGCGTGGGCTTCGCGACCTTGGGTGCCAAGGATCTATCGCCGTCCCCAAACCTGAGCTTCGATGACGCAATAGCGATCGATAATCGCTCGATCCTGCACAAATATTGCCTATTTCTGACTTTTCACCACCGCGCGAAAGTGCGAGCTGCGCAAAACTGAATAATGCCTCATAATTTCATGATGGCCTACGGAGGCATCATGAACGGCGAGCGGCAAGCTCCGGTCTTTACGGCGCGCGGGCTGCAGAAAGCCTACCGCTTGGGCGAGGTCGAGGTCTTGGCGCTCCGCGCCGTGGATCTCGCCTTGTACGAGGGAGAGCTCGTCGTCATCCTCGGCCCGTCAGGCAGCGGCAAGTCCACGTTGCTGAACATCCTGGGTGGTCTTGACACCCCGAGCGCGGGGGTCGTGCGCTACAAGGACCACGACCTCGCTTCGCCGGACGATGCAGAGCTCACGCGGTATCGGCGCGCGCACGTCGGGTTCGTCTTTCAGTTCTACAACCTCATCCCGAGCCTCACCGCCCGCGAGAACGTGGCCCTCGCCGCAGAGATCGCCGAAGACCCGATGACCCCGGAGGAGGCGCTCGCGCGCGTCGATCTGACCGACCGTATGGACCACTTCCCCTCGCAGCTCTCAGGCGGTCAGCAGCAGCGCGTGGCGATAGCACGGGCGATCGTCAAACGCCCCGAGGTGCTCCTCTGCGACGAGCCTACGGGCGCGCTCGATGTCAGCACCGGTGTCCGCGTGCTCGAGGTCCTCGAGCGCATCAACCATGAGCTCGGGACAACCGTGGTGATAATCACCCACAACGCGGTGATCGCGGGGATCGCCGATCGCGTCCTTATCGTCGCTGACGGGAGCGTGAGCCGAGAGTATCGCAACGAGACCAAGTTACCCGCGGCGGAGGCGACGTGGTGAGGACCCTCGGCCGAAAGCTCCTGCGCGACCTCGCGCGCCAAAGAGGGCAAGCTGTCGCCGCGGCCGTGCTCATCGGCTGCGCAACCGCGGTCTTCGTCGGCGCCATGAGCACGCAGCGCTCGCTCCTCTTGACGCAGGAGGCTTACTACACGGAGCACGGCTTCGGTGACCTGTTCGTCGATCTGCGTCGCGCTCCTGTGACCATCCTCGGCCGTGTCCGCGCCATCCCCGGTGTGCAGACAGTTGACGGGCGCATCGCCGCCGATGTGGCGTTGACGCTCGCCGGCTTCGACGAGCCGGTCAAAGGACACCTCGTCTCGCTCGCACCCGATGGTGGTCAGCTCGGGCGGCTGCACCTGACCTCCGGTAGGATGCTGTCTCCCGAGCGACCGGGGGAAGTCCTGGTCTCCGAGGGTTTCGCGAAGGCCCACGGGCTCGGCCCCGGTACGAGGTTCCATGCGCTCATCAACGGGCGTGACCAAGAGCTGACGGTGGTCGGCGTCGCGCTCTCGCCCGAGCACATCTACGTCATCCGACCCGGCGACATCGTGCCAGATGACCTCCACTACGGTGTCGTCTGGATTGGGCGCGAGGCCCTCTCATCCTCGCTCGATATGACGGGGGCGTTCACCTCGCTAGTGGTTCGCCTCATGCCCGGCACGCCAAAGGCCCCAGTACGAGCCGCGCTCGATCGCCTGCTCGCGCCGTATGGCAGCGGGCTCGCGTACGAGAGGGACAGGCACAGCTC
>CAYXQW010000023.1:0-15055 GCA_964466695.1 uncultured Bdellovibrionales bacterium | reverse complement strand
TGCAGCGCGTCCAGGTCCTCTACGATGGTTGCCTTCGGCTCGCCCACGTCGATGGGACGCGCGATAAAACAGGCCGTCTACGAGGCCACCGGCGGCCTCACGGTGTCGGTCGGCGCCTCGACGACCAAGTTCGTCGCCAAGGTGGCGAGCGACCACCATAAGCCCGACGGCCTGACCATAGTGCCCCCCGATGACGTGAGATCTTTCTTGTGGCCGCAGCGATCCTCGAAGCTCTGGGGCGTAGGACCACGCGCGACCTCGATCCTCGCAAACGCCGGCCTCGCGACCATCGCCGACGTAGCTTGTGCCCCGCGCGAGTTGCTGACCGCCTTGCTCGGCAAGCTCGGCGCGCACGTACACGCCCTGGCCCACGGCGATGACCCACGTCTCGTCGAGCCCACGGGCGCTCCCAAGAGCATCGGCCACGAGGAGACCTTCGCGAACGACATCCTCTGCCGCGACGAGGCGATGCCCGTCTTGCTGCGCGCCGCCGACAGCGTCGCCGAGCGCCTGCGCCTACGCCGCCTCGTCGCGGGCGGCGCGCGGTTGAAGCTCAAGACGGCGGCCTTCGCGCTCCTTACACGCCAGCATAAGCTCGCACAGGCCACGAGCTCTGCGGGGCCGCTCTATCAATGCGCCCTCGCGCTGCTTATGGAGTTTCCCTGGAGCGAGCCGATACGTCTCGTGGGGCTTACGGCTTACGACCTCTGCGCCGCCACGGCGCCCGCGCAGCAGGAGCTGTTCGAGCCTAAAGGCGCGCGAGGCCTGCAAAAGCTCGACGCCACGCTCGACGCGGTGCGGGCGCGCTTCGGCCACACCGCCATCCGCCGCGCGAGCGAGCTACCTTCATCACCTAACGCAAAGCCTCCCCGCTCTGGCGGATGACGCTCACCCCCTCCGGGACCTCGAAGGCGAACTTCCCGTCGTCTACTGCGCACCCGATGACTACCCGCGAGAACACATACTCCGTGCGGTTGCCGAGCGTGTCATAGACGAGCGCCTTTTGCAGCAGCGCCTCCTTCGCCGCGAGCATCAAGACCACGTGTTCGAGCGCGGCGAGCGGCTCGAGAGGCTTGAGCAAGACCCGCGTCGTGCCCGCGATGGCGGCCGGACACTCCTCGCCGCAGGCCTGGATCGCAAAGATCTCCGAGATCTCGGCCTGCCCAAAGAGCATGCGGATCACCGCCCACAAGGGGCTCTCATCGAAACGCACGAGCTCGGTCACCTGCGCGGCCTCCGGCTCGTAGAACCAGGCGCGCTTGCCATCGCAGACGAAGTCTTTCGCGAGCGGTCGCTCGTAGGACCAGCGCACGCGGCCGTCGCGCTTGGCGAAGAGGCGACCGCTCTCCACCCGCTTCTTGCCGCGCAGCTTCTCGATGTAGGTCTGTTCGAAGTCGGCGCACAGATCTCCGCGCTGATAGGCGCCTTGCATCCTCGCCACCGCCGCCGCCTCGGGCCCGCTCGCCGCGACTACGGCGAGCAACAAGATTATCGACATGATACGTAGCCTCTTACTCTAACCGCTCCCTGACGGTCGCAGTTCTGTAGTTCATTCGGTCTGCACCGTGGCGTCCTGCGTGCGCATCGCTTGGCCCGTATCGCGCCCGTCGGTGGCCGCCACCGCGCAGCTCCACTTGTCCCCGGCGCGCACGAGCCGCGCCGGCACCTCCACCGAGCTCGGCGCGAACCCCTGCGGGATACCGTTACGGAACCAGGTGTAGAGATAGTCGAGCTGGTCGCCGTCCACATCCGTCGCGGGTGTCTTGATCGCGCACGTGATCTTACGCTGTGACGCCGGCCGCTCGGGATCGAGCACCGCCAAGGGCCGCGTGGGCAAAGTGTTGGCGATGCGCACCCGCGCCTCTGCGCGCGGGCCATCGCTCGCCCCGTCGTTCGCCACGACCGCGCACTCCCACTCGTCATCACGCCGCACGAAGGTCGCGAGCACCCGCGCCTCGACCTTCTCCCCCTTAGGATGCCGCCACTCCTTGCGGTTACGCCGCCACTCATAGCGATAAGTCAGACGGTCGAAGTCGAGATCCAAAGCGGGCGCGGCGACACCACACCAGAGGTCCTGCCCGGCCCGCGGCGAAGGCGGCGAGATGACTATCTTCGCGGCCGAGGGCGGGCTGTTTATGATCGTGACCGCGGCCGCGCGCGACGGGCGTGATCGCGCCTCGCCATCGCTCGCAAAGAGCTCGCACGTCCAAGACTGCCCCTTGCAAAGCAGGCTCGGCACCGATCCCTGACTCATGGTCGGAAGCTGCACACGCGCGCCGTTCATAAACCAGGTCACGAGGTAGCTTGGACTATCACCGTCGGGATCCCCGGCGGGTTTTTGGGCAACGCAGCGCAGCTCGTCGGCCACCGTGGGCTTTTTGGGCTCGATCGCCGCGACCGGAGCCTCCGGGGGATGATTTACGATCCGCAAATCGGCGAACACGGGCGGGCTTGCGCGCGCGCCGTCATTCGCGCGCACCTCCACGCGGAGACGCTCGCCTTTCTTCGCCTCAAAGGGCTCGAGCGCGGCCTTGCTCGCAGGCCACGCGGCCACGTGCGCTCCTTGCCGGTACCACTTGTAGAGATAGCTCAGCTTGTCGCCGTCGCGATCCTCGCCGGGCTTGATGATGCGCACCTCTACGCGATCACGCACCGTCGCCTCGGTCTTGGTAAGCGCGATCAAAGGCGGCGTCGGCGCCGTGTTGCCGATCGTGAAGGCGAGGCGCGCTGGCGAGCCCTCGACCTCGCCGTCGTAGGGCGTCACCACGAGCTCGAAGCGCTCGTCGCGGCGAATATCCGCGGGCGTAAGCTCGCTCTTCGTCTGCGGCCACGGCCGCTTCGCGCCGTTGACGCTCCAGGCGTAGCGCAGCGTGACCTTGTCACCGTCCTCATCCGTGGCCGCGATCAAGATCCGCGGCACCACCTTGTCGCCCGCGAAGAACTCGTCGCGCTCGAGCGCCAAGAGCGGCGGCGAAGGTGGGCTGTTCGCGATCCGCACCTCGGCGCTCGCCGTTTCGCCGTCCTCCTCGCCGTCGCGCGGCACGACCTCGACCCGCCACCTCTCGTGCTTGCGTGTCTTCTCCTTCGAGACGACGTCGTCCGAGGAGACGAGCGCGCCGTCTTTGTACCAGCGCACCGCGAAGCGCAAAGGATCCATGTCGGCGTCGCGCGCCGTCTCTTTTATGCCCACCGCGAGGTCGTCGGTGGCGCGCGGCGAAGGCGGCGAGATCACGACCACGGGCCTCGGCGGCGCGGTGTTGCGCATCACGAGCTCGGCGCTCGCTTTGCCCCCAGGCCCCTCGTCGTCGAACGCCGTCACCTCCACGCGCAGCCGCTGGTGCTTACGCAACGTGCGCGGCGGCACGACCCCGCTCGTGCGCGGCAACCCTAGCCGCGCCCCATCGACGAAGTACTCGTAAGCGTAGGAGAGCTCGTCATGGTCGTCGTCCGCGGGCGCCTTCACCTCCACGCGAAGCTCGTCGTCCACCCGGGCCGGGCTCGGCACGAGCGCGACCTTGGGCGCGAGCGGCGGCGTGTTGGCGATGACCACCGCTGCCAGGGCGGGCTCGCCCTCGAGCTCGCCGTCGAAGGGGGTGACCATGACCTCGAAGCGCTCGGACTTCCTCGTGAGCTTGGGATCGATGGTGTGCTGCGTCTGCGGCAACGCTTGCGGCGCGCCGTCCTTGCGCCAAACGTAACGATACGAGACCGTATCGCCGTCCGCATCCGCGGGTTGCTTAGTGATCAAGACCTCGAGCTGCGTCGTGGTCACGGGCGCCTTAGGGAGCAAGGAGATCTCGGGCCGTGGCGGCGCGGTGTTTACGACCTCGATCTTTGGCGCCGTAAAGATCCGAGACAAGACGCCGCTATCGCCGTAGGCGCGGTGGTTCTCAATGCTCTGCAGCGTGTAGCTCCAGCGCTCGTGCTTTCGCGTCAGCGCCGCATCGACGCGCGCCTTGTTGTCGAGCTCGGGCACGCGCACCCCGCCGCGATACCAACGGATCTCGGTGCCGCGCTCGGCGTCGCCGTCGGCGTCGATGAAGCGGTAGCGAGCTACGATCGCGTCCCCCGTGGTCGGGCGCTCCTTCTCATAACCGAGCTCGCGAAAGCGACCCTCGACCGGCCCGAGCCGCCCCGACCGCCCGGCGTCGTGCCCCGCGGTCGGCCACGGGGCCAAGGCGCGCTCGGCCGGGCCGCGCTCTGAGAATCGCACCGCGTGCAGGCGACCATCAGAGGTGGCGGCGATGACCTCGAGCACACCGTCGCCGTCGAGATCGAACAACGCCGGCGCCCCACCGCCCTTGGGCCCGAGCGCGAGCGGCGACCCCGCGATATTACGGCCCGCGCCGTCGATGACATGGAGCTTGCCGCTCTGTGTGAGCACGACCACCTCGGCCTTGCCGTCCTTGTTCATGTCTCCGAGCAGCGGCTCGGCGGTCACCCGATCATCGAGCGTCAAAGGGAAGCCAGGGAGAGCCTTGCCCGCTTTGTTTACGACCAACAACTTGCCGTCCCCCGAGACCGCGGCGATCTCGACGACGCCGTCGCCGTCCATGTCGCCGAGCGCGACGCCCGCGTAGATGCGATAGCCGACCTCGACAGGGAAGCCCGGCACGGCCTTGCCGTCGCGATCGACGGCATGCACCTTGAAGTCCTGGGATCCAATAACCACCTCGAGGCGACCGTCGTCGGTGATGTCCCCGAGAGCCGGGGTGCCGCTCGCGCGAAAGCCCATGCGGTAACCGCTCGGCGCGACCTTCCGGCCGCGCTCGTCGAGGACATAGAGCGCGCCGTCGCCTCCCACCGTCACGAAGTCCAAGGCGCGATCGCCGTCGAGATCGGCGACCGCGACGCCACCCTCGGCACCCGCGCCCACGCGGCCGAGCACGCTCGCGCGAGGCTTTGGCCCTAAGATCTGCAAGAGCTCGCCCTTGTCGGTGGCGACGAGCAACCGCGACGCCGCGCCTTTGCTCCCCGGCACGCAGGTCGGCAGGCCCTTCGCCACGGCGCTAAGCTCGAGCGGAAAACCGGGCGAGGCCGCGCCGCGCCCGTTCACCGCGTAGAGGCGCTTGTCGGAGCCCGCAGCAAAGATCTCAGGCCTGCCGTCGCCATCGAGATCGCAGGCGGTAGGACCCGCGAGAGTGATACCGACGCGCTCGTCCTTGGCGCGCAACGCCGCGGGGAAACCCGGGCGCGCCCTGCCCTCCCGATCTACCGCCACCACGAGGTCCCGCACCGTCGTCACGAGATACGGCGCGCCGTTGTTGTCGAGATCCACCACGAGGACCGCGCCCGTCGGGCCCACGGGGATCTCGACCGGGAAGGACGGCAACGACGCGGCCGCGGCCACGTGCCCGAAGAGCCCGGTCACGGCGAGCCAAGGCCATGAACGCCAAAAGAGAGAGCAAAACCTGCGCCGCGCCATGCTCGACCGCTCTACTCCGAGGGAGTGAAGATGAACGGGAAGGTCACCGTCACGGAGCCGCCGCTCGGCTTCGGGAATTTCCAGCGCTGGATACGGCTCACCACACAGACCGCGACGTCGTCCACTCCCATCCGGTTCGACGCGATGCGAGCCTGCGTAACGGTGCCATCGGCGCCGATGGTAAACTCGATCTCGATCTTGCCGGCGAGCTTCGGGTTGCGCTTGAGCTCACGCTGATAACAATCCTCGACCATGCGCATCCGCGCGCGCACCACGCGCGCCACCGCGTCGCTGTCGAGCGCGCCGTCCACCTCCGGAGCCTCGGCCTGCACCGAGCCGACCTTCTCTTCGCGCTTGGCGCCGATCGCCACCGCCCCGCCGCCCGCGGTGGCGAGCCCGCCGATGCTCGCGGCCTTGCCGCTGCCGCCGCCGCGCGTGCTGCGCTCCGCGCTCGAAGAGGCGAGGCCCACGCCGGAGATCCCCTCGAAGGCCTCGTCGAGCTCGCCCGTGATGCCCCCTTGACTGAGTACGTTCGCCACCGCCGCGCTCGCCGGCCCTTCGCCCTCGGCGCCGAGCACCGCGAGGACACCCTTGCCGGCGATGTTCTTGCGGATCTGCGCCGCGCGCTCGACCTTCGCGCGAGCGCGCGCCGCAGGGTCCTGGTTGCTCTCGGTGCTTACGCGCTTGGTCTTGGGCGCCGCCGTCTTCGCGGTCTTCTCGGTCTCGCTCGCGACCTTGGTCTCGACGAGCTTGCGCTCCGGGACGATGAGCTGCGCGAAGCGCGTGTCGAGGTTCTCGAGCGTTACTTGTTTACGCTCCATGGGGTGCGCCGCCACCTTGAAGATGATCGGCGCCTCGAACGCGAGCACCACGAGCAAGCTCGCGGCGAACTTGAGATCTATCCGGCCAAGGATCCCCTTACGAAACTCCCGCGGCAAGACCATGCGCGGCGCGGGAGGAGGAGGATCGACGAACTCGAAGGCGACCGTGACGTCTCCCGCGATGACCGTGCCCCTGTGCCCAAAGTTGAGCGGCAGCACGAACGACTTGCCCCGGCGCTTGAGCAGAGCCTGCGACCTCAGCGTGGCGAGGTCTATGGGGTCGGGATCTTGCGCGCTCGCGATCTTGCCGCTCATGGACGCGCCAAGACAGAGCTCGTAGCCCCCGCCGCGCGCGACTACCAGCTCATGGGACTTGGGCAACGCGACCGAGGCGACGACGAAGGTGTTCTTCGCGCCCGTGCCGATAGAGAGCGCGGCGCGACGGGGCAGGATGCGCTCTTCGATGACGTTTCCGCCCTGAACGACGCAAGCGCGCAGCACCTTGTCTTTGCCCGATCGTCGCATCGCTTATATCCTTCGTGCCCGCTCTCTGGCGCTGGCGGCCGCCACGCGCGTCATGACTCTACCGCACCTCGCAGGAGCGAAGGTAGCCTCGAGCACGGATTTCACGGGAGCGCCTCCACCGAAGCCAAGATCCTGGGCACGAAGCTCTCTTTGAGCTGCAAGGCCTCGAAGCTCAAGTTGCTACGCTGCAAGATGTAAAAGGCCTGCGGCTTCTGGATCCGACCCTCGACCTTGATCGCATCGAGCCTTATCACCCGCCTCGGCGCGGCGTTCGCCGACGCGGCGACGAGCGCGAACGAGGCGAGCACCAAGCTCATGAGCCATCGTTTCATCTCGTGTTCTTCCTCTTCTTGGCCTTGCGTTTGACCTTCTTCTTCTTCGCTCCAGGATCGTCCTCGAGCCGCGGCTCCGGCGCCGGCGCCACGACGGCTGGCGCCACGGCGACCTCGGGCTCGACCTTCGGGCTCGGCGCGGCCGCCTCGCTCTCACTACGACGCGCCTCGCGCGCGATGCGCTTCGCCTCGTTGTCGAGCGCAAGCCGCGCCGTCTTTATATAGTCGGCGATCCGCTCGGCCTCCTCCGGCGCGGGCTTGCTCGCCGCCACATAATCCTCGAGGTACTTGATGCAAGTCTCGTAACGCTTCCCAAGCTCGAGGCCGCCCACGTCGTTGTCGAGGTACAAGACCCCGAGGTTGAAGAGCGCCGCGTGCAAGCCGCTGTCGGCCGCGAGCGCACGCTTGTACGCTTGCTCGGCCTCGTCGAAGCGCTGCGCCCCGCGCAAGGCGTTACCGAGGTTTAGGAGGTACTCGGCGCGGTCGCGCGCGAGGGCGACCGCCCGCTGCAACGACTCCACCGCCGCCGTGTAAGATCCGACCGCCGTCTGCAACACCCCCATGTTGTTCTCGATACCAGCCACGTTCGGGCTCGCCGCGGCGGCACGCTCGAAGGCCTGCAACGCGCGCGCCTTGTCGTCGCGGGCGAGCAGCACGAGCCCGAGCTCGTTGTAAGCCATGCCCAAGGAGGGATCGATCTCCACCGCTTGCGTGAGCGCCAGCTCCGCGAGCTCGAACATCCGCTGGCGGCGATACGTCATGCCGAGCGCGAGCATGGCGCCCGCGCTCCGCTCGTCGGCGCGCAAGGTCTCGACCGCCTGCGCGTGCGCCTCGGCGAGCTTGCCCTCGCGAGCGTAGAGCCCCGCGAGCGCGGCGCGCACCTTCGGATCTTTGTCGGCGTGCGCTTTGAGCAGCGCCTCGGCCTCGCGCGCGAGCCGCTGGCGCTCGAGCACCGCGGCGAGCCCGAGCACCGCGGCCGAGAACCCGGGATCGATCTTCAGCGCCTGCTCGTACGCGGCCTTCGCGGCGGGGAGATCGCCGAGCAAAAACGCCATGGCGCCGGCGTTCGCGGGCGCGGCGGCGAGCGTGGGAGATTTTCGCGCCGCCTCCCTGAAAGCCTCGAGCGCCCGCGCGGGATCGCTCGCCGCAAGACCGAGGCCGCGCTCGAAGTCACCTGCCGCCTCCCGCGACGCGGGCGCGGCGACCACAGCCTCGCCCTGCCTCGCGTCCTCCGCCGGCAACGACGCCGCGGGCCCGGCGCAGCCCGCGAGCAGGGCCGTAAGACAACACGCGCTGGCCTTCACGGCGCCCCCCGCGCAACGAGCTTTGCGAGCGGCGGCACGCTAAAGGGCGCGTCCTCGACATGCTCCTTGGCGTCTTTTTGCAGCGGCCACATGCTGCCACGCAGCTTGTTGAGCGCGAGCAGGGTCCGCTTCGTCCATACGTTCGCCACCTCGAGCTCACGCGCGCGCGTGATGGTGGCCTCGTAAGCCGCCACCGCCTTGTCCTCGATGGCCGCGGCCCGCTCCTCGAGCAGCACGCGATATTCGTCGCACACCTCGCCCACCGTCGCCCCCATACCGCGCGCCGCCGAGCGCACGTCGTTCGGGCACGGCGCCTGCACCAGGCTATCGGCGAAGCTCTGGTAGAGCTGGCCGATACGGAACAACGACGCGAGCGTCCACTCGATCTGCTTGTACTCGAGGATGCGCTTGTATTGTTGCTCGACGCTCGCGAGCATCTTCGCCTTGCGCGTGAGCGCGGCCTTCTGCTCGCGGCTGTTGCCTTGCAAACGCAGCGCCGAGAAGTTTTTGCGCTCACGCTCCGCGAGCTGGAACTCCGCCTCGGCGGCGAAGACGGCCGCCTTGGGCGACGACATGCGGCGGAAGTCCTTGACCGTCCTCGCGTAGGTCGCCGCCGCCTTCTTCTCTTCGCGCAAGAGCTCATAGGCCTTGGCCATCTTGAGCTCGGCCTCGATTACGAGCTCGGCGTGCGCGCGATCGGCGCGAAAAGCGCGCACGAACCGCTCGTAGGTGACCACCACGCGCCGCGGCGCGCCCATCTTTTCGTAGACCACGCCGACGCGAAAGCACACCTTGGCGGCGTCGGCGCGCTTGCGAAACAGCTCGCAGTAACGCTCGTATTGCGCCGCCGCCTTCTCGTAAGCCTGCGTGTTCTCGAGCGCCAGCGCGCTGTTGAACAAGGCGTCGGCGCGCTTGTCGCTCTTCGGGTAGCGCGCCATGAGGCGCGTATAAGCATCGATCGCCTGCTCGAAATTGAAGAACCTCTCGGCGTTGATCCCCACCCGAAACAAAGCGTTGTCAGCGAGCGGCGACTTGGGGTGGTCGTCCGCGAGCCGCCGGTAGAGCCGCGAGGCCGAGTCGTAGCGTTTGACCTCCTCGAAGGCCACCGCCGCGTTGTTCAACGCCGAGTCGGCGAACTCGCTGCCCGGGTTCTCCTCGAGCATCTTCAGGTAGACCTCGGCTGACGCCTCCTTCTCGCCGGCGTCGCCCAAGCTCTCGGCGCGCTTGAACATCGCCCCGGTCTTGAACTTGACGAGCTCGGAGGCGAACGGCGAGCGCGCCGCTACCTCCTCGCGCGCGAGCAGCTCACGGCTGAAGCTCTCCACCGCCGCGTAGTCGCGCTCCGTAAGGTAGCTCTCAATGACCAGATTGGCCGCGTACTCGCACACGGGGGCGCGCGGGTAGGCGGCGAGCAAGGCGCGAAAACGCCGCCGCGCCTCGTCGAATTGATCGTGCGCGTAGAAGAGCTCGGCCGCCTTGTATGCGATGGTCGGCGAGCGCGGGCTCTCGGGGAAGAGCTCGAGATATCTGTCGGAGGCCTCGATCACCGCGAGCCGCAGCGGCGCGAGCGGCTTCGCGACGATCTCCTCGCCGGCCGTGCGCTCGTTGCTCTTTCTTACATGAACCTTAGGCAACGTTCCGTTGCCTTCGGCTGCCTTGGCCGCGTTCTCGTAAGCAAGGATGACGCTGAAGGCGGCCTCCTCGAAGTACTTCTGGCTCGCGCCCGAGTCTCTGACCTCGCGGTAACGCGCGGCCGCCGCCTCGAAGTCGAGCGCGTAGTACAGGCACTCGCCGTGAAAGAACATGAGCTCGTAGAGCTGCTTGTCGTGCGGAAACCGCTGCAGATAGAGGCCATAGGCCGCCGCCGCCTTGCCATACTCGGACATCGCTTGCGCGAGCGCGTTCGCCTCCTTGTAGCTCTGCGCCTGGCGGTGATGGAACACCGCCGCCGTGTACAGCGCCTCGGCCGCGAGAGCCTCGGCCGCGGTGAGAGCCTCTTCGTCGTCACGGTTGGCCACGTACCAGGCGGAGCCCTCGGCGTAATCGCGCACCAGCCGCTCGCGCTCGCGCGCCGCCCCGGCGAAGTCGCGGTTGCGCTCGTATGCGAGCACGATCTGCTGCTGGGTCGCGGGCGCGCCCGCGTGGAGCGGGTAGCGCTGCTGCGCCAGAGCGTAGGCCGCGATGGCCTCGGCGAAGCGAGTCTGATCGAGGTAGACGTCGCCCAAGGCGACATAGAGGTCACGCTCGTAGGGGCGGCCTCCTTTGCGCTGCAAATAACCCACGAGCTTCGACAACCCGCCCCACTGCTCGTCGGAGAACGAGATCGCGATATACTGGATAGACTCGGATCGGAGATCGCCGCCGCGCTCCTCTCCGGCCGCCCTGGTGCTCTCGTTGAAGTCGAGCAGCATGACGAAGTGGTCGACCGCGGCCAGATACTCGCCGGGGGCGAGCTCGGGGTCGGCGAGCCGGTAGTGCGTCCAGGCGAGCTTGTACAGGGCCTTGTCATAAAAAGGGCTGTCGACGTAGGGCAAGACGCGCTCGTACGCGCTCACCGCCCGCGAGAGCTCGTTGGCGTCGAAGTAGTACTCGCCGATGCGGGTCCAAACCTCGGGCGCGAAGCGCGTCCCGGGGCGGCGCTCGACGAGCTCTTGATAGACCTCCACCGCGCGCTCGAGCTCGGCGAGCTCGGCGAGGCAATAGCCGAGCAGGTAATAAGCGCCGTCGAGCAGCCGATAATCAGGGAAGTCGGTGATGAGCCGTTGCATGGTGGCGATCGTCGGCTCGTAGCGCACCTCGGGCTCGATGGGCTCGGGCTTTTCGCGATCACGCTCCCACTCGACGAGCTGGAGGTCATAGCGGCGCCTCGCCTGCACGTAGTCATCGTAAGAACGATCGAAGTAGAGTTCGGAGAGGCGAAACAGCGCGTCCGGCGTATAGCGCGGATCCTTGGGGTGCTTGGCGACGAAGGACTCGAAGACCGCGATAGCCTCGGCGCGGTGCTTGCGCTCGGCCTGCTCGGCGCCGCTTATCGCCTTGTCGTACGAGCGCTCGATCTCCGACTGCATCTTCTCACGTCGAAACAAGACCTCTTGCCGCACCACCTCACGATAGTCCTCGGCGTCCGCGGCGAAGCGCGCGGTCAAGTCCTCGAGCTCTATGAGCTCTCTTTCTGCGGGCGCCGCCGACACGACGCGCGGACAGAGCGGCGAGGCGAGCGCCAAGAGGAGGAGGAGCCTACTCGTCATCGAGCAAGCCCTGGAAATTCGCCTCGAGCTCGGAGAGATCGCGCCGCCGCTCACCGGTCAGGCGCGCGACGGTATTGAGATCGTGCTCCTTGCGCTGCCAGGCAACATCGATCACACCCACCTCTGCCCGCAACACCAACTGCGCGAATTGCTCGCGCACCTCGGCCACCGCCGCCGCGACCACATCACCGATCACTCGCCGGGCCTCTTGCTTGAAGTTCAGAGTCTCCTCGCGAAAAGTCGGGACCAGCATAGCCTCACGCTCGATGCGCCGTCGCACATCATCGAGCTTGCTCGAGGCGAGGTTATCTGTGCGCTCGGAGAAAGACGCGAGCTCCACCGCATAGCCACCGGCGACGAGCCGCAGCCGCTCGAACTCGCCGAGCATCTGCTTTACCTGCTCGCTCCCGTTGGCCTTCGCGAGAGGCGAGACCCGCGCGAGGATCTCGCGCTCGCGCTCGAGCGTCGCCTCGTAGCGCGCGCGCACCTCACGATCATGCAGGGCCGCAGGATCACCGGCGAGCTGCATCGCGCGCTCGCGCTCCAGGCGCTGCTCGAGCTCAGCCTGCGCCCGCGTGAGCTCTTCGATCTCGAGCGCCGTAAGCTCGATGCGCTGGCGCAAGCTGTCCTTGTCCTCCTCACGCAAGGACGTCGATCTGTCGAGGAGCCAGCTCCTTACGGCGGCGAGCCCCGCGCGCATGCTCTGCAGAGGATAACGGAGCTGATAGCCGCCGCGCTGCAACCGCAGGAGGCGCTGCTCGGCGCTCTGCATACGCGCCTCTTGCTGCTCGCGGTTCTTGGGCAACGCGCGATACGCGGGCGCTATCTTCGCCCGCTCGCCGAGCACCGCCTCGAGCGCCGCGCTCTCGGCCGGGGTGAAGTGCGCGCGCAAGGCGGCGCGCTCGATGTCTTGCAGGCGTTCGGTCACGGCGGCCAAGGAGCTGGAAAGCTCGACGCGGCGCAAGATCGCGCCTTGCAAAGGAGGAAACAGGCGCGAGCCGAGGTCGGTGTTGATCGCGGCCTCGAGCTTGTCGGCTAGCGCGTGCATCTTTGCGAGCGACTTCTCGCTCTCCAAAAGCGCCGAGGAGACGGCGCCTGCGACCTCGAGCTTCTCGGCGAGATCCACCCAACGTCGCGCAAGCGGCGGCAGCGCCCCTGCCCCCTCGGCGCGACCGACGAGGACGTCGTAGTAAGAGGCCGGATCGGACATGGACTTCTCGAGCGCGAGCAAGGCATCACGGGTGGGAGAGAAGCGCCGCGCGACATCACCGAAGACATCCTCAGCTTGATCGAGATCACCCATCCTCAGCAGCACGTTGCCGAGCAACAGGCGCGCCTCGGCCGTGACAGGGTTGTCGTCATCGACGAGCAAGAGGATCTCGAGCGAGTTGCGCGCGCGCCGCAGAGCCTCGCGACGCTCCTGCTCCGAGCTCGCGACGCTCGCCTGCTCGACATGCGCCCAGGTGACCTCGTAGAGGGACTCGTCGAAGCGAGGGCTCTTGCGGCTCACTCTTTGATAATCGCTCGCCGCCTCGCGGAAGCGACCGTGCTCGAGGTGGAGGCGGCCGCGGTTCAAGGACGCGAGCTCTTGCACCATGGAGAGGTCGTCATACGCTCCCTTAAGCGCGAGCACGGCCGCAAGCTCGGTCGCGGCGACGTCGTGACGCCCGAGCGCCACCGACGCCACGGCGCGCAAGAGCTGCGCCTTGGCGGCCAGGCGGTGCTCCTTCGGCACCGCGGCGAGGACCGCGCGCGCCTGCTCGGGCTTCTTGCGCTGCAACTGGCTGCGCCCGAGCGCGTACGCCACCTCGGGAGAGATCCCGCCGCTCTCTTGTAAGCGCGCGAGCGCCTCGTCGATCGCCTCCCAGCGGCCCGTGCGCTCGCCGACCTCGATGAGCCTCCGCACCGCCAGAGGCAGGTGCTCGCGGTATCGTCGCGTCACGATATGAAGGAGCTGCGCCTCGGCCGCGCTCGAGTTGCCTATCTGGTATTGCGACTCGGCCAAGTAGAAGACGGCCTTGGGATAGAAGCTCGCGCCCTGCGCCGCGCGATCGGTGACGAGCGCGTGCAGCAAGAGCGCGGCGCGCTCGTAGTCTCCGAGCAAATAGACCATCTCCGCGTTGGCGAAGCGCTCCGCGAGCGGGCGCGCCCCCGCAAGCTCCACCGCCTTGGTGTCGGCCTCGGTCAAGGATCGGATCTCGAGGCCGAGGGCGCCAAGCTCGAGCTTTATGCCTTGCAGATCGGAGCTCGCAAACGGCAACGCCGCCGCCATCAGCACCGTTCCTGCTTTTTTCATACGTGCGAACGCGACCATGAGACCCTCGGCGAGAGGAGCACTCTCTACTTCGCCCCCCTCCCCTTTGGCGAAGGAGCGACGTCGCTCGCCCGCAGATCGCGCGCCACCTCGACATCGTAGCGAAGAGCCGGGCGGTCTTTGAGCTCGGTGGTGATACCGCCTTTCTCGTAGCCGACCACGCGGATGGTGGTCACCTTCCCCTCCTCGGCGGTGAACGTGTAGCTCGAGTTTATCTTGAACCTGTACGCCTTCAGGTAGCTGAAGATGCCGTAGCCATAACCTTGATACTCCAGGTGGATCGAGAGTTGATGGTTACCCGGGGCGACCCCGCCCGAGTACACCTCGATCTCCGCCGCTTGCTCGAGCTCGCCGTCCCCGGAGTCCACGCGATTCAAGATCATCGCCCCATCGAGCGCGTATTGCACCACCGACATGCGGAATGAGCTGCCCATCTCGTTGCGATGCACGAGCACGAGCTTGGCCCCCGACATCTTACCGTGCAGCACCACCTCCTGGAGCTGCATCAACCTCGCCTTCGACTCGAAGATCTTCTCTTTGAGCTGGTTGACGCGCTCCTCGAGGTCTCGCAGTCGCACATTATAATCGCCGCTGGTGACCGCCTCGACCGCCTTCGCCTTCGCCACGCTCGGTGAAGCGCTACCCTCGGGCTCAGCGGTCGCAGCCGCCGCCGAGGCCGCGCTCAAGAGCGCCATGTACGCGATAGTCAGCATTGCACGCAGCTCTCCCGCTCGAGGATCTTAAAAAAACGCCGCACCCCCGGCGTCAATCGAACGATAAGCATACCCCAGGCAAGACCGGAGATCTAATCACACGCATAAAATTTTTAACCGAAACCAGGCCTCGCCGTGTCGTCGAACGGCAAAAAAAACCTGACGTTATGGGCTTCCCAAAAACGACCTATAAAGCTAGGCTGCCGTCCCATGCGACTGCTTCGAACTCTCTCTCTCGCGTTCTCGCTCATAACCGCGCTCGGCGCCACGGCGGCATTTGCCCAGGCCCCGGCCAAAGGCGCCGCTCTGTTGCCCCTTGTTACACAGGGCAACATCTCCAAAGAGATGACGCGCGCGCTCGGGAGCGCCCTGG
>CAYXQW010000022.1:0-15624 GCA_964466695.1 uncultured Bdellovibrionales bacterium | reverse complement strand
TTGAGCCGCGGTGCCGTTACACCCCCATGTCCCGAGGCAATTACCGCTGCCGCAAGCACCGTCAAACTCCCCGCCAGGCTCTACGCACGTGCCGTTACAGCAATAAGAACTCTCCCCTCCTGTGCAGGTCGTACAAGTCCCCACGTGGCCCGAAAGGTTGCAGCTATAACAATTGGCCGTACAACCTTCGTTGCAACACACGCCGTCTACGCAGTGACCGCTCGCGCATTGCGTGTAAGCGGTGCAAGCTTCGCCGTCCGCCCGCTTGCACTCGGGGGTCGCGGCGCCGTCACAAGCACATTCCCCCGAAGTTAGGTCGCAATCACCATCGTCATCGCACAAGTTCGGCGCAAGAGTATCTTTCGAGTCATGCGCCCGCGGGACGCAGCTCGCTCTCCCGTTCTCGTGCTCACACTGCCTGCACACACCGCAGTCATTGCTGACAATATTGTCGCTGCACGTACCGCCGTCGCCACAAGTACCCGTCTGTGCGCTGTCACCATAACACTGCTCGCAGGCATTACCGGAGGTGGAGCATCGCGCCGCGGTGCCGTTACACCCCCAGCTCCCGCCAGCGCAATCGCCGCTGCCGCAAGCCGTATTATACTCCCCGCCCGGCTCCACACACGTGCCGTTACAGCAATAAGAGTTACTCCCCGTGCAACCACCATCGCCAAGACCCGTATAGGCCGTACAAGTCCCCACGGAACCACCGAGGTTGCAGCGATAACAATTGGTGTCGCAACCCGTGTTGCAGCACACGCCGTCTACGCAGTGACCGCTCGCGCACTGACCACCATTGTCGCAAGTCACGCCGTCCGCCCGCTTGCACACGGGGGTTGGCGTAGCGCCGTCGCAAGCACATTCCCCCGAAGTTAGGTTGCAATCACCATCGTCATCGCACAAGTTCGGCGCAAGAGTATCTTTCGAGTCATGGGCTCGCGCGACGCAGCTCGCGACATTGCCGTCCACCGAGCACGCTCGACACACGGGACACCAACCGGTACTCGTGGCAGCACAGACACCTAGAGAGCTGCAGGTAGAGTTGGAGTAGGCATCGTCAGAGCAAGAACCAGCGCAGGCAGTACCAGAGCTCGTGCATTGAGCCGCGGTGCCGTTACACCCCCATGTCCCGAGGCAATTACCGCTGCCGCAATCCGTATCATACTCCCCGCCCGGCGCCACACACGTGCCGTTACAGCAATAAGAGTTCCCACCCACACAAGTACCGTCTCCTTCTCCTGTATAAGCCGTACAAACCCCCGCGAGGTTGCAGCGATAACAATTGGCTGCACAATCCGTGTCGCAACACACGCCGTCCGCGCAATGACCGCTCTCGCACTGAGCGCCGCTTATGCAGCTTTGACCGAGCGGCAAATGACATGCCCCCTCACCATCACAGCTCAGCTCGTCGTTACAATCATCGAAATCATCGAAGTATTTGGGGATGAAGTCCCACTCTGGCCCCACGAGGTCGCGGCACGTGCCCTCGCGCGGCTCCCGGCACAACGACCGCGCCTCGTAGCGCTCGGTGACCAAAACCTCCGCCGAGGTCTGACAGCCCTCGCAGTCGCTCGCGCGGGTGGTGCAGCGGCCGGTCGCGCCGTCGCAGGCGTGGCCGTAGCTCATGGGGCAGACGTAGCAACCTTGGAGGTTACCGCCGAGGTCGAAGAAGCCGCGAAAGTATGGCTCCGGGCCTTCGCGGCAAAGCCCCGCGGGGTCGCGCTCGAGGTCGCGGTCGACGTATTCGCAGTTGAGATGCCAATAGCTCTCGCCGCAGGTGATGTCGCCGATGTCGTTGTTCTCGGTGTTGGGGTCGTCGTGGTCGCAGAGGCAGTCCTCGTCGACGTTCAAAGCTTCGCAGACCTCCATGGCGAAGCCGGGCGAGGTCGGGTCGCTATAGAAGTTCGGGTGGATCGCCGGGTCGGCGTCGTTGCAGTCGACGAGATAAGGGTCGAGACCACCTTGGGTGAGGGTGTTCACCGTCGGGTCGTCCGCGCTCGGGGTGAAGGTGGTGCCGCAGATGGTGTAGCCGTCGCTGTCGTTGTCGAAGGCCAGCTCCTCGTCGTAGAGCCCGTCGCAGTCGTTGTCGAGCCCGTCGCACATCCCCAAGGTCTCGGCGAAACCCCAGAGCGGCCACTCGGCGCGCGAGGGGGTGATCGCCCCCACGCAGTAGGGGCTCCAGATGCCGTTCTCGCAGGTCTGCGTGCCCGGATACTTGGCGCACTCGCCGAGCATCCGCCGGCTCACGGCGTCGCGCTCTTCGGCGTTCGAGTTGCGATCATCGTCGACGAAGCCGAGGAAACACGGCCTTGAATCGCCCGGCGCGCACTCCGTGCCCTCGTCCACCACGCCGTCGCAGTCGTCGTCGATGAAGTTGCCCGGGAGCTCTTCTATAGGCGCGCCCGCGTCGCACACCTCGTCGAGCTTGGTCTCGCCCGTTACGGAGTCCAAGCGGCAGTAGAGCTCACCGAAGTAGCAGGCGCCCACGCCGGCTTGTGTCGCCCTGTTCGGCGGCAAGTTGGAGCAGATGACGGGCGGGTCGTCGGGCGAGCACGGGCAGTTGTCGCGGTTACCGCCGTGGCAGTTGTTGTCGGCCGGGTCGTCGCAGTTCTCGTCGCGAAACGGGTAGACCATGGGGTTCTTGTCGTTGCAGTCGCAGATCTCAGGCGTGACCGCGCACTCTTGCGTATACGCCGGGAAGCCGTCGTTGTCGTCGTCCTTGTAGTTCGTGCGCAGCACCATCTCGACGCTCGCGCGCCCGTCCGTGAAGGTCACAAACCGCGTCTCGCCCGCGACCTGCTGCTCATTATTATAGCCCTTGATCGCGAGCACGATCCTGCCCGCGAAGCGGCTCTCGGGCTTGAGCTGGAGCAGGAGGCGGTAGGGCTCGGTGGTGAGGTCGTGGCTGCCGAGCTGGTCCGAGATGCGGTCGGTGTTCCCGCCGTAGCTCCGCACTATCATCTCGAGGCTGTCCACCGTCGTCAGGCTGGTGATCGTGACCATGATCTCCGGCAGCGCGGGTTCCTTCTTCTTGCAACCACCAACCAGAAATAGACAGAGAACCAGCGCCAGTCGTAGAAACATGGGGGAGATACCTTTGGAAAACAGCCGACGCCGATTATACGTGGATGCCCCAAACCTGCAATCCTAAAACCAAACCGGCGAGACAGCACCATGGTGCCCGACACCCGCCGGGTGATCGTCGCGGCTATGTCAGCAGTCGCTACGCAGGCTACCTCCAACAGAACCGCGACCGTCAGGGAGCGGCTAGGTCATGGGAGCGGCCAGACCATGAGCTCAAGCCTATAGTTGCAATTCTATGCGCATCATTGTATGTGCTTGCGCATATCTATGACCACACGCAACGAAAATTGGCAGCACCGCCAGGAGGTCATGCGTAGCTTGTTGGCGAATGATACCGTACGAAGCCAGGGCGAGCTGGTGGCGCAGCTTCGCGCGCGCGGCTTTTCGGTGACGCAGTCGAGCGTCTCGCGCGACCTCGCGGAGCTGCGCGCCTTCAAGGTCGATGGCCGCTACGTCACGCCCGAGACCATGGGGGTCTCGCTCTCGCTCGAGGTGCGGGACGTATTCGACGATGTGCGCGCCGTCGCGGGCGCGGGGCCCAACCTGCTCGTCTTGCGCACCCCTGCCGGTCGCGCGCCGTCGGTGGCGCTAGCTCTCGATGGGGCCAAGTGGCCCGAGGTGGTCGGCACGCTGGCAGGTGACGACACCGTGTTCGTCGCCACTGCCGATCGTAATGGTCAGGCGCGCCTGCGCGCGCGTCTTAATGGAGTAAAACCATGTCCAAGCCCATAGTGCTCGCCTATAGCGGCGGGCTCGACACTTCTTTCCTCGTGCCCTACCTCAGCGAGAAGCACGGCGCACCCATCATCACGGTGGCGGTAGACACCGGCGGGCTCGACGATGCCGACCGCGAGGGCCTCGCGGCGCGGGCGAAGGCGCTCGGTGCGGTCGAGCACCACACGATCGACGCGCGGGCTCGGTACTTCGACGAGGTCTTGCGTTACCTCATCATGGGCAACGTGCTGCGCGGCCACGCCTATCCGCTCTCGGTGGGCGCCGAGCGGGCCTTGCAGGCGCGGCTCGTGGCGGAGCTGGCGATCGCGAAGGGGGCACGGGCCATCGCGCACGGCTCGACGGCGGCGGGCAACGACCAGGTGCGCTTCGAGGTGGCGCTGCGCACGATCGCGCCCGACCTCGAGATCCTCGCCCCCGTGCGCGACGAGGGCTTCGCGCGCGAGCACGAGGTCGAGTACCTGCGTGCGCGCGGGCACGAGTTCTCGGCCGCGCGCGCCGCCTACTCCGTAAATAGCGGGCTTTGGGGCTGCACGATCGGCGGGCGCGAGACGCACGACACCATCGAGCCGCTCCCCGAGGACGCCTGGGTCTGGTCGAAGAACGCGCTCGCGCGGCCCCTCCCGCCAGAGACCCACCGCGTGGGCTTCGACCGCGGCGTCCCGGTGTCGCTCGACGGCGAGGCGCTCGCGCCGGTGCCGCTCATCGAGCGGCTCAACGCCTTGGGCGCGCGCTTCGGCGTCGGCCGCGGCATCCACCTCGGCGACACCATCTTCGGCCTCAAGGGGCGGGTGGCCTTCGAGGCGCCGGCCGCCATGATCTTGCTCACCTGCCACCGCGAGCTCGAAAAGCTCGTGCTCACCGCGCGGCAGCAGCGGGTCAAGGACACCGCGGCCCAGGTCTACGGCGACCTCGTGCACGAGGCCCAGTACTTCGAGCCCGCCTGCCGTGACATCGAGGCCCTGTTTACGCGCAGCCAGGAGCGGGTGTGCGGCGTGGCGCGCGTTCGGCTCATGCCCGGCGCTTTGTTCGTCGAGGGCGTAAGCTCGCCCTACTCGCTCAAGCACGCCTCGCTCGGCGTCTACGGCGAGGCCGCCGGCGAATGGACCGCGAGCGACGCCCGTGGGTTCTCGCGCCTGTTCGGCCTGCCCTCCATGCTGCACGCGCGGGCGGGCGCGGCGAAAGACGAGCAGTGAAGTCCTTGCTCCTCGATAAGATAGGCTCGGTCACCCGAAGCTGCCGCCTCTCGCGCGAGGTGCGCATCGACGAGGAGATCGACGCCACGCAAGGCAGCGTCCTCGCGGTGCGCGTGCTCACCTCGAAGAGCAGCTACAACCAGCTCGAGCTCGTCTCGGGGCGCTTCTCGTCCGTAAAGCCCGGCGACGTGTGCGCGGTGGCGCTCGGGCACCGCCAGGCCTTGTTCGGCTATTCGGGGCACGTGCCGAGCGCGGTGGCCGTGGGAGACCACCTGCACATGCTCAACTTAGGCGGCGTCCTCGGCGTGTGCGACAGCATCAACCCCGACTACGGCAACCCGTTCGTCTGCGAGGTGCTCGGGCAGGTGCTGCACTTCCCCTACCTCGGCGAGCGCATCGGCGTGCCGGCGAACATCACCCAGGGCGCGCTGCCGCTCGGCGAGGAGCTCGAGTCGCGCGACGTGCCCGTGGTGATGGTGGTCGGCAGCTCCATGAGCTCGGGCAAGACCGGCGCCGCCTGCGCGCTCGTGCAGGCCTTCACGCACGCGGGCTACGACGTCGCCGCCGGCAAGGTCACCGGGGTCTCTTTGCGCCGCGACATCCTGGCCATGGAGGACGCCGGCGCCAAGCACACCGTCATCTTCACCGACTTCGGCGTGGTCACCACCGAGGCTACGAGCGCCAAGCCCCTCGCGCGCTCGATCGTCACGCACCTCGCGGCGCGCGGCCCCGACCTCATCGTGCTCGAGCTCGGCGACGGGCTCCTCGGCCCCTACGGGGTGAGCGCCATCCTCGACGACGGGCTCTTGTGCCGGTGCGTCGGGGCGGTGGTGCTCGCGGCGAGCGACCCGGTGTCGGCGTGGGGCGGCGTGCGCCTGCTCGCCGAGCGGCACGACTTGCCCACCACCGCGGTCACCGGCCCCGCCACCGACAACGCCGCGGGCGTCGACGTCATCGAAGCACAAGCGGGCACCAAGGCGCGTAACGCGCGCACCGACGCCAGAGGTTTATGCGAGCTCGTCAGCGCGGCGCTCGGCCTCACCTGAGCCCACAAAGAAAAGAGAAGCTTCATGAAGAGAGCAGATAAGATCCCAGTCATCATCTTCGGCGGCAGCGGCTATGTCGCCGGCGAGCTTTTGCGCCTGTTGCTCGGCCACCCGCGCTTTAAGCTCGCCGCCATCGCCTCTACGAGCCAGGTGGGCGAGCGCATAACCCAAGTGTTCACGCATCTTCGCGGCACGGCCGCCGACGAGCTCGTGTTCGAGTCGCCCGAGAGCGTCGAGCGGCTCTTTACCGCCGAAGCCGAGGTGGGCCTGCTCGCCGCCACCCCGCACGGCGCCACGGCGGCGCTCATCGACCGCGCCCTCACCGCCGCGATGCGCGCCGGGGCGCGCTTGCGCGTGGTCGACCTCTCGGCCGACTTTCGCTTCCGCGACGCCGAGACCTACGCCCGCATCTACAAGCAAGAGCACCCGGCGAAGGAGCGCCTCGCCGAGTTCACCTCGTGCATACCCGAGCTCTACGCGGGCGCGCCCCCGATGCACGCCACGCAGCCGGGGTGCTTCACCACGGCGGTGACGCTCGCGGCCTACCCGTTTTGCGCGGCCGATCTCATAGAGGACGAGATCTTCGCCGCCGCGATCACCGGCAGCTCGGGCTCGGGGCGCAAGCTCTCCGAGGGCACCCACCACCCCTCACGGCGCAGCAGCCTCTACGCCTATAACGCCCTCGCGCACCGGCACGAGGTCGAGATGAGCATGCTCCTCGGGGCCGCGCGGGGCGGCCGTAACCCCGAGGTCGAGTTCGTGCCGCACTCCGGTCCCTTCGTCCGCGGCATCCACGCCACCTTGCGGATGCGGCTCACCCGCGAGATGAGCGCCGAAGAGCTCGTGGCGATCGTGAGCGAACGCTACGCGGCGAGCCCCTTCGTGAGCGCGAGCACCAAGCCGCCGCGGCTAAACGAGGTGGTCGGCACCAACCGCTGCGCGCTCGGGGTGATGACCCGCGGGCGCACCCTGGTCGTAACCTCGGTCATCGACAACCTCATCAAGGGGGCCGCCGGCGGCGGTCTCCAGTGGCTCAATCGGCTCTTCTCGCTGCCCGACGAGACCGGCCTCGTCCTTGCGGGCCTCGGATGGTACTGACCCATGACTAGCTCACTCCTCGATGCCTTCAAGCAGATCGACATCACCCCGGCGCGCGGTGAGGGCGTCTGGCTCTACACCGCCCTGGGCGAGCGCTACCTCGACTTCTACGGCGGGCACGCGGTGGCCCTGCTCGGCAACTGCCACCCGAGGCTCACCGAGGCGCTCGCGCGGCAGGCGCGCACCTTGACCTTCCAGAGCAACCTCGTGCCCCTCGAGGTGCGCGAGCGCGCCGCGGCGCGGCTCCTCGCGTTCGGCCCCAAGGGCATGACGCGCGTCTTCTTCGTCAACTCTGGCGCCGAGGCCAACGAGAACGCGCTGCGCGTCGCCATGCGAGCCACAGGGCGCCAGCGCGTGGTCACCCTGGCCGGGGCCTTCCACGGCCGCACGGCCGCCGCGGCCACGGCCACGGCGGGTCACGAAAAATGGTACGGGTTTGCGAGCGAGACCTTCCCGGTGGACGTCGTGCCGTTCGATGATATCGCCGCGCTCGAGGCCGCGGTGGGGCCGAAGACGGCCGCGATCTTGCTCGAGCCGGTGCAGGGCGTGGCGGGTGCGCGGGCGGTCTCGCGCGAATTCCTCGCGGCGAGCCGTAAGCTCGCGACCCGACATGGGGCGGTGCTCATCCTCGACGAGGTGCAGTGCGGCATGGGGCGGACGGGGCATCCCTTCGCGGCGCAGGCCTTCGGGGTCACCCCCGACATCATCACCGTGGCCAAGGGCCTCGCCGGGGGGTTTCCCGCCGGCGCGGTGCTGTTCAATGACGCGCTTTCGAGCACGGTCAAGCACGGCGACCTCGGCACCACCTTCGGCGGCGGGCCGCTCGCCTGCGCGCTCATCGAGGCGGTGATCGAGGTTATCGAAGAGGAAGACCTGCTCCCCCGCGTGCGGCGGCTCGCAAAGCGGCTCGCAAACGAGGCCGTGGTAGGCCCGGTCACGGGCACGCAGGGGATGGGCTTTCTGTTCGGCTTGCGTATGGCGCGCCCGGCGAGCGAGGTCCTCGCCGCCTTGCGCGCGCGCCACATCTTCGCCGGCGGCGCCGCCGATCCTTCGGTCGTCAGGCTCTTGCCGCCGCTCATCCTCGAAGACGAGCACGTCGATCTGCTCGTCGCCGCTTTGAAGGAGCTTTGAGAGTGCAAAAGTTCATCGATCTCGCAGATCTCGATCTTGAGACCATCGACGCGCTGCTCGCGCGCGCGCGCCTGCTCAAAGCGCGGCCGCTCAACGACTCTCTCGAGGGCCGTGTCATCGCCCTCATGTTCATGAACCCGTCCTTGCGCACCCTCGCCTCGATGCAGGCGGGCATCGCGCAGCTCGGCGGCAGCTCCTTCGTCTTGCAGCCCGGCACGGCCTCGTGGAAGCTCGAGACCAGGCTCGGCGCGGTGATGGACGGCGACACGGTCGAGCACGTGCGCGAGGCCGTCCCCGTGCTCGCGCGCTACGCCGACGCCCTCGGGGTGCGGTGCTTCGCCGAGGGTAAGAGCCTCGCGGGAGATCTCGAAGACCCGCTCATCAAGACCATGGCCGAGCTGTGCGACAAGCCCTTCATCAACCTCGAGTCGGCGCTCTCGCACCCCTGCCAGGCCCTCGCCGACTGGAAGACCATGGATGATCTCGACGTGCCGCGCGAAGGCGGGCGCTTCGTGCTCACCTGGGCGTATCACCCAAAGCCCCTGCCCTACGCCGTCCCTGCCTCCGCGCTCAATATGGCGGTCTTGCGCGGCATGCAGGTGACCATCGTGCGGCCCGCGGGCTACGAGCTCCCCGCCGCGATCATGTCCCGCGCGACCGCGCTCGCCGCGAAGACCAAGGCGACCATCCGCGAGACCGACGTCGTCGAGGAGGGCACGAAGGGCGCGCATGTGGTGTACGTCAAGAGCTGGGGGGCCTCGTCGCTCTACGGGAGGCCGCAAGAAGAGGCCGCGCTGCGGGCGCCACACCGCGATTGGTGCGTAAGCGAACGGTGGTTTAAGAACGCCGAGGAGGGCGCGCGGCTTATGCACTGCCTGCCGGTGCGCCGCAACGTGAAGATCACCGACGCCTTGCTCGACGGGCCGAGAAGCTCCGTAATCGACGAGGCGGAAAACCGCCTGCACGTGCAGAAGGCCGTGCTCATGGAGCTTTTAGCGAAGGAGTATGCGCTGTGAATCAAGCTTACGATCGCGAGCTCGTCATCACCGCCCTGCGGCAGGCGTTGCCGTACATCCGGCTCTATCGCGGCCGCGTCTTCGTGGTGAAGCTCGGCGGGGCGGTGTGCGCCGAGCTCGCAGTGCAGCGTGAGCTCGCCGAGCAGCTCGGTGTCCTGTGCGAGCTCGGCATCCGCGTGGTGGTGGTGCACGGCGGCGGGCCGCAGACGACGGCGGTCGCGGGCAAGCTCGGGATCGAGACGAGCTTCGTCGACGGCCGGCGCGTAACGAGCCTTGAGACCCTGGACGTCGCGGTGATGACCATGAACGGCACGGTGAACACGGCGCTCGTGGCTGCCTGTCGCGGCGCCGAGGTGCCGGCCATCGGCGTCTCGGGGGTAGACGCGGCGCTCGTCTGCGCGACGCGCCGGCCGCCGCAGCAGCGCACGGTGGACGGCGCCGCGGTGACGGTGGACTACGGCCTCGTCGGGGACATCCTCTCTGTCGATGCGAGCGTGCTCGTGCGCCTGCTCGATGCCGGCTTCGTGCCCGTGGTGAGCCCGCTCGCCGCCGACGACAAGGGGCAGGTGCTCAACATCAACGCCGACACCATCGCCTCGACCTTGGCGTGCGCGCTCGGGGCCGAGAAGCTCATCGTGCTCACCGACACCCCGGGGCTGCTCCAGGACAAGGAAGATCCGGCCTCGGTCATAAGCTACACCGACATCGCGGGGCTCGACGAGCTCACCGCTCGCGGGATCATCGCGGGCGGGATGTTGCCAAAGACCAAGGCGGCCAAGGAGGCCCTGCGAGGCGGGGTCAAGCGCGTACACATGGTGGGTTACAAGGCCCGCTCTTCTTTGCTCATCGAGATCTTCACCAACGACGGCGCGGGCACGCTCATCGTCAAGGACGCGGCCGAGCTGCGCGCCGTAGAGGCGCAGGACCGAAAGCGAGGATAGGCTGATGGCTAGACTATGGGACCGCGGCGAGCCGCTCGATGAGCTGGTGCTGCGCTATACGGCCGGCGAGGACTACGCGCTCGACGAGCGCCTCGTCACCTACGACTGCGAGGCCTCGGCAGCGCACGCGGCCATGCTCGCCGCGTGCGGGTTTCTGCGGGCCGAGGACCTCGCGAGCCTGCAAGGCGCGCTCGCCAAGATCGCCGCCGCGCATGACGCCGGCGAGTGGCACATCACGCTCGAGGAGGAGGACTGCCACACGGCGATCGAGAACCGGCTCGTGGCGATGGTGGGCGAGCCGGGCAAGGCCATCCACCTCGGGCGCTCGCGCAACGATCAGGTGCTCGTCGCCCTGCGCCTCTATCTACGCGACGAGCTGTCGCGGCTCGCCGAGATGGCCGAGCTTGCGGCGGCCGCGCTCGAGAAGCTCGCGGCGCGCGAGGGTGCGCTGCCGATGCCCGGCTACACGCACATGCAGCGGGCCATGCCCTCGACGGTGGGGCTCTGGGCCACGGGCTTCGCCGCCGAGCTGCGCGACGACGCCGCGGGTTTGCGGGCGGCGCGGCGACGCGCTGACAAGAACCCCTTGGGCTCGGCGGCGGGCTACGGCGTCCCCGTCTTACCGCTCGACCGCGGGCACACCACGCGCGGCCTCGGCTTTTGTGAGACGCACGAGCCGGTGACGGCGGTGCAGCTCTCGCGCGGCAAGGCCGAGGCGGGGGCGTTGTTCGAGGCGGCGTTGCTCGCGCAAGATCTCGGGCGCCTGGCGGCAGATCTGTGCCTGTTCTCCACGAGCGAGTTCGGCTTCGTCACGCTCGACGCGAGCATCACCACCGGGTCGTCGATGCTGCCGCAGAAGCGTAACCCCGATCTCTTCGAGCTCTGCCGCGGGCGCACGAGCGAGGCTACGGCTGCCCTCGTCGAGGTGCTCGGCGTCACCGCCAAGCTGCCCTCGGGCTACCACCGCGACCTGCAGCTCCTTAAGAAGCCGCTGTTTCGCGGCCTCGACGCCGCGCTCGCGAGCGCGGGGCTCATGGCGCACGCGCTCGAGCGGGTGCGCTTCGTCCCCGAGGCCATAGCGGCCGCGCTCGAGCCGTCCATCTACATGGCCGAGCGTGCCTACGAGCTCGTGCGCGACGAGGGATTGGCCTTTCGCGAGGCCTATCAGAGATCTCGCGAGAAGTAGTCTTCTCGCCTCAAAACCCAAACCTTGAACGGTGATGATATGACGGAAGATCCAAGAGACCTAGAGACCTCGCCCGGCGAGGACTTCGCCTCCTTGCTCGCCGAGAGCGACACCCTGCGCAGGGTCGCGCTCGAGGTGGGAGACCGCGTCACGGCGCGCGTCATTCATCTCGGCCGCGAGGACGTGTTCTGCGCTATCAGCCCGACACAAGAGGCCGTGCTGCCGAGGCTCGAGCTCGAGGGCGGCGAGGGCGAGCAGACGGTGCGGGTGGGTGATGAGATCACCGCGTACGTGGTGTCGCTGCAGCACGGCATCACGCTCTCGCGCAAGCTCGGCCGCGACGTGATCGACGTCGAGACGCTCATCGCCGCGGTGAGGAGCGAGCTGCCCGTCGATGGCATGGTAACGGGGGTCAACAAGGGCGGCCTCGAGGTGGCGATGGGCGGGGCGCGGGCCTTTTGCCCCATGGGTCAGATCGATCTCGATTTCGTCGAGGATCCACAGGCGCTCGTCGGCAAGACCATGCAGTTTCAGGTCAAGGAGGTGCGCGAGAACGGGCGCAGCGTGGTGCTCTCGCGCCGGGCGCTGCTCGCCGCCGAGCGCGCCGCGAAGGCTAAGACCTTGCTCGAGGAGCTTGCTGTCGGCATGCGCCGCGAGGGGGTCGTCTCGCGCGTGCTCGACTTCGGCGCCTTCGTGGACCTCGGCGGCGTCGACGGCTTGTTGCCTGCCTCCGAGATCTCACACGCCCGTATCGACGACCCGCGCACAGCGGTCAAGGAGGGCGAGCGCGTCGAGGTCGTGGTCTTGCGCATCGAGCCCGACACCAAGCACGAGGATCGCACGCGCATCACGCTCTCGTGCAAGGCCCTCTTGCCCGAGCCCTACACGGTGCACCGCGCAGAGCTTACCGAGGGCGCCATGTTCCAAGGGCGCGTGACGAGGATCGAGAAGTACGGCGCCTTCGTCGAGCTCCACCCGGGGCTCGAAGGCCTCGTGCACGTAAGCGAGATGAGCCGCAAGCGCGTGCGGCACCCCGCCGATGTCTGCAAGGTGGGCGATGAGGTCTCCGTGCGCGTGCTCTCGGTGAACGACGAGGACAAGCGGGTGTCTTTGAGCTTCAAGGAGGCCGTCGCCACGAGCGCCACGGCGCTCGCGCCCGACCAGCTCGTCACGGGCAAGGTGGAGCGGGTCGAGCGCTACGGGGTCTTCTTCGCGCTCGAGGGCGGCGCCTCGGCGCTCTTGCCGAGCGTCGAGTCCGATACTCCGCAGGGCGCCGATCTCGGCAAGGCCTTCCCCATCGGCAGCACCCACGAGCTCGTGGTGCTCGCCATCGACGAGCGCGGCCGCGTCAAGGTCTCGAAGCGCGCGCGGCAGGCGGCCTCTGAGCGCGCGGAGTTCAACGCGTTCAAGCAGGTCGCGCGCGGCGAGAGCTCGAGCCTCGGCACGCTCGGCGAGCGCCTCGGCCAAAAGCTCAAAGCTCGGTGAAGGTAGCGCGACCGTGAGAGATCAAGCAGGCTCCGCGTGCTTTTGGGCGATGGCCGCGGCGAGCTCGTCGAGCGCCGCAAGGTCGCTCGCCTTGGGCGCGCCCTTGCACAAAACGGGCGGGAGCACCTCGACCTTCAGGTTTGGGAGCATGGCGGCGAGCTGCTCCACCAGCTTGCCGCCCCAGCCGTAGGAGCCTATCACCGACAAGAAGCGCGCCTTGGGGCGGAGCAGGTTCGCGAGGCTTGCCGCGTAGGCGACCTTGGGGTGCGGGCCGCCGAGCACGATCGGGGTCCCGACTACGATCGACGCCGCGTCGACGAGGAGCATGGCCAGCTTGCCGATGTCGGGGTCGGCCAGGTTGAATTGCTCGGCGCGAACGCCGCGGCTCGCGCAGGCCTCGACGAAGCGCTCGACCATGCGGCGCGTGCTGTCGTGCATGGAGACGTAGGGGACGACGACCAGGTTCTCCGGCGGTGCTTTGACCCACCTCGCGTAGGCGTCGAGGATGAGGCTCGGCTCGTCGTAGAGCGGCCCGTGGCTCGGCGCGATGATCTTTGGCGCAAGATCGACGACCCGGCCGAGGTTTTTCGCGATGATGTCCGCAAAGGGCATCATGATCTCCGCGTAGTACCTCTTCGCCCCCGACAGGACCGCCGCCTCGTCGCGGGCGAAGAGCTCGCTCGTCGCGAGGTGAGACCCGAAGAGGTCGCAGGAGAGCAACACCTTTTGCTCGGGCACCCAGGTGAGCATCGTCTCTGGCCAATGGACCCACGGGAAGTGGATGAACTCGAGCACCAGCCCACCGAGGTCTAAGCGCTCGCCGTCCTCGACCGCCCGGATCCGCTCTCCCGGAAGGTCGAGCAGATCTTGGAGCATGGATTTACACTTCGCCGTCGCGAGCACCACGGCCTCGGGGTGGAGGGCGAGCACGCGAGGGATCGCGCCCGAGTGGTCCTGCTCGGCGTGGTTGGAGATGACATAGTCGATCTTCGTCACGCCCGCGTGCGAAAGCCGCGCCAGCAAGACCTCGGTGAACATGGGGTCCACCCCGTCCACGAGCGCGGTCTTGTGCGCGCCGCGCACGAGATAAGCGTTGTAGCTCGTGCCGTCGGGGAGAGGGATGAGCTCGTCGAATAGCCGACGGTCCCAGTCTATGGCCCCTACCCAATCTATGCCCTGCGAGACAGTGCGTGCTTGCATTCTTGCCGTATACAACCTGGGCGGCGCGTCAGACCAGTGCTGTAAAGAACCGCGCGCGTCAGCAAGCGGCTTTTTTTTATCGCCAAAAACGAACGAGGAGCGCGTCGGCGGTTCTGCACTCGTCCTGGCGCGGGGTGACCGCGACATCGCAGGGCGGCTCATGGGTCGAGCCCGCCCACCCGGCGCAGAACACGCGGCCTATGCCGTCTTTGGAGCTGGTCACGAGCGCCACGGCGTTGCAGCGGTTGTTTGCGGTGTCGCCGAAGCGGAGCGAGCTCCAGCCAGGGGTCGTGCCGAAGTCGGTGTCGAGAGTGCCGTCGGCCTTGTAGAGCATGACGCTCATGTTGTCGCCCGCGGCGCTGCCGTGCGTGCTCCCGGCCACCGCGATGGCGCCGGTCGCCGGGTCTACGTCCACGCTCCGTGCCACGTCGTTGCCGGGGCTTACGCTCAGGGCGCGCTGGTCGAGGCCGTCGGTGCTGAAGCTCGTGTCGAGGCTGGCGTCATCGGCGCCCAAGCGGGCCGTGCCGAAGGTGTAGCGCGTAGTCATCGAGCCGCCCGTGCTCGTGAGCTTGCCCGTGCTCGCGTCGAGCTTCATCGCCATACCGAAGCTGTCGTTACCGTGGAGTAAGAGCCTGTAGCCCGTGCCATTGAAGCTCGGGTCGTAGGTGCCGTCGGGCAAGAGCCGCGCCCAGACGGTCTGGAAGCGCACGTTGCCGTTGTCCCAAGACCAGCCGGTGAGCAAGATCCCCGTCGTCGTGCTGCCTGCGGTCTCGAGCGCTATACCTCGGAAGAGCTCGCGACCGATGGCGCCGTAGGAGATCACGCGCGCGCCGCCGGTGCCGAAGGTCGTATCGAGACCGGCAAGCCCCGGGACGAAGCGCACGATGAGCAGGTCGCTGTTTTGCGCGCTCGTGATGTCGACGTTGAGGTCGCAGGCCGCACCGGTGCAGCCGGCGGCGACGATCTCGCCCGAAGGCTCGACCGCGACCGCGGTTGCTACCGCGAAGGTGCCTTGGGCGTAGGTGCGCGAGGTGTCGAGGGTACCGTCGGTGTTGAAGCGCGCGACCGCGAGGCGCGTCTCGGTGGCGGTGGCCGAGAGCCCGGCCGTGACGATCTTGCCATCCGCTTGCAGCGCCACCGCGTAGGCCTCGTCGCGCAAGCCAGCGGCGAAGTTGTGCGCGACGACCCCGTCGCCGCTGAAGGTGGTGTCGAAGGCGCCGTCCTCGGTCAGGCGCACCACGAGGAAGTCGCGCGCGCTCAGGGCCGCGTTGCCGGCAGGGGTGACGAAGCCCGCGAGGACGATCTTGCCGTCGGGTTGGATCGCGATGGCGCGGAAGGAGACTCCAGCGTTGGCTCCGTTGTAATAGCGCTGGTCGCCGTAGCCCTCGTTGAAGGTGGTGTCGATGGCCCCGCGGAAATAATAAGTGAAGCCCTTGGCGAGCGTGGTCTCCTGGCCGTCGCGGTTTAGCACCCGCACGGCGGTATCGTAGGAGATGATGGACATGC
>CAYXQW010000021.1:13791-15712 GCA_964466695.1 uncultured Bdellovibrionales bacterium | reverse complement strand
TGGTGGGTTGGTCTCGATACCATCACCGCAAGTAAGGCCGAAGTTGCAGTCGGTGCTGCAAAGAGAGCCGTACACATCGCTGTTGTCATCGCCCTCGTCGCATTCCTCGCCGCCGTCGATGTCGCCGTCGCCGCAGTAGGGAGCTAGGGTGCAATCGGCGTTACATTCACCATAGGCGCCGGTGTTGCCGGCGGTGCCGAGATCACACTCTTCGCCGGGGCCGGGGGAGGCGTCGCCGCAGTAGGGAGCCCAGGTGCAGTCGGCGTTACATCCGCCGTAGGCGCCGGTGTTGCCAGCCGTGCCGAGGTCGCACTCTTCGCCGGGGTCGGGGGAGGCGTTGCCGCAGGTGGGCACACAGGGGTCGCCTGGGGTCGGGCAAGAGTAGCCATCTTCGATGGTGGTGCACATGGAGTTACAGCCATCGAGGCTTTGGCGGTTGCTGTCGTCACAGGCCTCGCCGTCATCGAGATCGCCGTTGCCGCAGTTTGGAACGCAAGCCGCGCCCACCGTCGGGCAAGTGTAGCCCGCCTCGATCGCGTCGCAGGTCGCGGAGCAGCCGTCTCCTCCCCAGGTGTTGTGGTCGTCGCAGTCCTCGCCGGTCTCGAGCAGGCCGTTGCCGCATACGTTTTCGCGCACGCAAGAAGCGCCGACGACGGGGCAGACCCAGCCGTCTTCTATGGCGGAACAATCGGCGGCGCAGCCGTCGCTGCCTTCGTCGTTATGGTCGTCGCAGGCCTCGCCGGTATCGAGCAGGCCGTTACCGCACACGTCTTCGCGCACGCACGCGGCGCCGACGACGGGGCAGACCCAGCCTGGTTCCACCGTGAGGCAATCGGCGGCGCAGCCGTCGCTCGCGTCGCCGTTGTGGTCGTCGCAGGCCTCGCCGGTTTCGAGCAGGCCGTTGCCGCAGGCATCGAGCGGGACGCAGGGCTCACCTGGAGTCGGGCAGGCCCAGCCGTCTTCCACGACGGAGCAGTCGGCGGCGCAGCCGTCGCTGTCTTCGTTGCCACCGTCGTCGCAGGCCTCGTCCGTCTCGACGAGGCCGTTGTTGCAGAGATCGACCGGTACGCACGAGGCGCCCGGGGTGGGGCAGGCCCAGCCGTCTTCCACGCTGGAGCAGTCGGCGGCGCAGCCGTCGTTGTTCGCGGTGTTGCGATCGTCGCAGACCTCGCCGGGGTCGAGCGCGCCGTCGCCGCAGCGCGGCTCGGTGATCGGGACGCAGAGCTCACCCGGAGTTAAGCATTCATAGCCGTCCTCGATGGTGCATAGGGCGCTGCATCCGTCGTCGCTCTCCTCGTTGCGGTCGTCACAGGCCTCGCCAGAGTCGAGCGCGCCGTCGCCGCAGCGCGGCTCGATGATCGGGATGCAGAGCTCTCCCGGGGTTGGGCATTCGTAGCCGGTCTCGATGGTGCACAGGGCGCTGCAGCCGTCGGTGCTCTCTACGTTATAGTCATCGCAGGCCTCGCCGAGATCGAGCACGCCGTCGCCGCAGCGGCCTTGCGGTGAGCAGGCGCCGCCTTCGGCTGGGCAGACGTGACCTTCCTCTACATACGAGCAGTCGGCGGCGCAGCCGTCGCCGGCGTCCGTGTTGTTGTCATCGCAGACCTCGCCCGCCTCGACGACGCCGTTGCCGCAGGTATCGGCGAGCGCGCAGGCGCCGCCTTCGGCCGGGCAGACGTAGCCTTCTTCGATGCTCGCGCAGTCGGCGGCGCAGCCGTCGCCGGCGTCCGTGTTGCCGTCGTCGCAGACCTCGCCCGCCTCGACGATGCTGTCACCGCACCTTGCAGGGGAACCTCCCCTAGAGGTTTTGCCGCCACCGCAGGCGCCAAGAGAGAGGAGCGCGAAGCTCGAGAGTGTACAGAGGAGGGCAAACGGGCGGTTTGATGACATGGATGCTCCCACGCAAAGAGACGTTGGAAAG
>CAYXQW010000021.1:0-13781 GCA_964466695.1 uncultured Bdellovibrionales bacterium | reverse complement strand
TCTAACACGTCGCGAGCGTTTTTACGCCATGCCAAGTGATCGCGACACCCCGAGGCCTACGGGGGCTCGCAAGGCTCGATGAGCTCACAGAGGAGCACCGTCGCGTAGCTGCCGGCGGGTAATGAGAAGCAAAGCTCGAGGCCCGCTGGGTGCGGCGTCACCGCGAGGTCGCGAGGGAAGACCCAGAGCGGTCGCCGCGTACCGCACATGAGCTTGCCGAAGCGCGCGAAGTCTTCGAGCCGCAAATTCGCCCGCGCCAAGAGCTCGCGCTCGCGCCGGGCCGCCTCGCCTTGCGCCGCTCGCATCTTCGGCCCGAACATGGGTCCGGCGGGTACAAGCTCGCCTCGTCGCAAGCGCTCGCGCTCCTCTTGTGAGCCGCAGGAGGAGAGGAGCCACCCGGCCGCGACGTCCTGCAACACCTCGCCCGGTAAAAGCTCGCCGAGGCCTACCGCGGACAGGCGCTCATCGAGGTAGCAGTTGAATAACGCCGACTGCAAAGCCGAGAGCGCGAGGCGGAGCATAAAGCCGCCCGCGCGGGGGCGAGCGCGCTGCGCCAAGAGCTCGAGGCCGTAGCGCAAGGACTCGCCCTCGCGTCCGAAGCGCTGCATGCCGTAGTAGTTCGGCAGCCCGCCCGCGGCGAGCGCGCGCACCTTGGCGAGGGCGCGCTCGTACCCGCCCTCGACCACGTCCCGCACGACGACGCGGAAGCGGTTGCCGAGGAGGTGCCCCGTCTTGAGCTTGGTCGAGCTTTTTGCCGTGCGCAGGAGGTTTATCCCGGGGCTCGTAATGCGCCCGAGCTTGGACTCACAGCGCGCCGGCACCGAGACGTACTGGCGCGTCACCGCCACCGCGTCTTTCAAACCAGCGTAGCCGATGTCCTGCTCGTCGATCTCGAGCGTGCGCGCGAGGTGCCGTACGAACGTCCGCGCGTCCACGCCGCGCTTCTCGACCCATAAAAAGAGGTGCTCGCCCGCGCCGTCGGGCTCGCGCTCGGGCAGCTCCTCCACCTCGAAGTCCTCGACCTCTACGCGCAGGCGCCCGCCCGTCCCTTGGAGCGCGGCCGTGGCGCGGCGCGGTGCGCTATTTGCCGCGAACAACCAGGTGAAGGTGTCTTCGAGATCCAAAACAGGCTCCATGCTCATTGCGCCCGAAGGTCTTGACCGCTACACAGGCTCGCCATGCAAGACCCCGAGACACCCTCCATAGCGCCATGCGCCTTCGCCGCCAACGACCCGGTCACGATCATCGACGACAAGCAGCGTCGCACCTTCGGGCTGCTCGTGCCGGGCGAGAACATCGGCGTCGCTCGGGGGTCGGTGCCGGCCGCGAGCCTCATCGGCGTCTTGCCCGGGGCGCGCGTGCGCACCACGGCCGGGAGCGTGGTGGCGGTCTATCGCTCGACGCTCGAGGAGTACGTGCTGCTCATGCCGCGCGCGGCGACCGTGGTGCCGCCGAAGGACATCGCCTTCTTGATGTACTGGCTCGACGTGCAGCCCGGGGCCACGGTGGTGGACGCCGGCACCGGCTCGGGGGCGCTCGCCCTCGGGCTCATGCGGGCGGTGGGCAAAGAGGGGCGCGTGGTGAGCTTCGAGCTTCGTCCAGACCACGCCAACCGGGCGCGCAAGAACATCGAGGCCTGGCCCGACACACGCGGCGTGCCCTTCGAGATCCGCGCGGGGGACGTGCACCAGGAGCTTTCGTCTTTACGCGACATCGACCGCGTGTTGCTCGATCTCCCCGACCCACAAAACGCCCTCGCCGGCGCCGCTTTGGCGCTCAAGCCCGGCGGGATGCTCGGCGCGTATCTGCCCGGCATTCGTCAGATCGACGCGCTGGTGCTCGCCGCGCTCGACGGTCACGACTTCGCCGAGCCCGAGGTGGTAGAGGTCGCGGCGCGGCCGTGGGTCGTAGACCACCAGCGCCTCCGCCCCGAGCTTCGCACCATCGGCCACACGGGCTTTCTCGCTCGCCTGCGCCGGCGCGGCCCTAAGCTTCGCGAAGCGTCGGATGACTCAACCGCAGTGCTCGGCGAGCCAGCGACCGAGCCGCGCGCCCTCGCGCTCTCGTAACTGTTCTCGCAGCGTCATGGCCTCGAGCGCCTTTTGTAGGGCGCGCTTGGCCTCGGCCACCGGGTTTTGAGCGAAGAACTCGCGCACGTCGTCGTAGAGCTCGAAAGGTAGCGCCCCGGTCGCCTCGACGAGCCGTGAGATGCCCATCACCCCCACGCGCTCGCGCAGGTAGCCGAAGTGCTGCTTGACGAAATCCCAGGTCTCGCGCTGGTGGCCGCGGCGCAAAAGGCGCGGCACGAGGATGGTGCGGAGCTGTTCTTGGGGGATGGTGCCGTCGAGGCAGGCCTGTAAGATCGAGGCGGCGGCCGCCTCGTCCTCGAAGTAGGGTAGGGCGCCGAGGTAGCGAGACTGGAGCTCTGGGGCGAGCCGCGCGGCCTTGCGCTCTTTGTAGACGCGCAGGTACTCGCGCAGGAGGTCTTCGTCCCCGCGCAAGGCGGCGAGCGCCAGCACCACCCCGGCCAGGTTGGCGTCGATCGCCGCCGGGTCGACGAGCTCTCGGCGCATGCACCGCTCGGCCTCGTCGAGCACGCGAGGGTCGCGGGCCAGGTCGCCGAGGGCGTGGATCAAGGTGGCGCGTCGCGCCGCGACCCCCTCGTCTTCATGGGCGCGGCCCGCGAAGCCCACCTCGGCGAGCCTCGCGGCGAAGAGGTCGCTCACGAACCGCGCAAAGCGCGGGCGGTCCGCGTCGCCGACGAGCCGTTGGTCGAGGTAGCCGAGGCGCCCCGCGAGGCTCCGCACCACGGCGTAGTCGTGCTCGTCGCGAAAGGCGCGGAGCACCTCGACGAAGCTCTCGACGTGCGCGAGCCCTGAGCGAACGAGCGCCCACTGGTCGTCGATGAGGCAGATGCGCGAGGCGGGATCCAAGCTCGTAAGGCCATGCGCGAGCAAGCGTCGCAGCAGCTCATCGTCGAGCTGGGTCCTGTAAAAGCCCGTGGCGCCGAGGTTTGGGTGCACGAAGCAAAGCTCGCCGCCCGCTGGCAGGCGGACTTTTGCCTCGGCCTCGTGCAGCGAGACGCGGAGGGTCTTAAGGCCGAGCCCGCGGTCGTAGCCGATGGTCATCGGGATGGGCCAGGTGACGGCGGGGGCCTGGCTCTCTTCGACGCCGCTCGCGAAGAAGCGCCGCTGGCGTAGGCGAAGCACCGTCGCGCCGTCCACCTCCGCGAGGTCGACCGAGAGCAGGGGGAAGCCCTCCGTGGTCACCCAGCGCTGCAAGAGCTCGCTCATCGGCTCGCCCGAGGCCTCCTCGAGCTTTTGCCAGAGGTCGCGACCTGTGGCGTTGCCGTTCTTGAAGGCGGCGAGGTAGCGGCGGATGCCGTCACGAAAGACCTCCTCGCCGAGGTAGCTCTCGACCATGCGGAGGATGCTGCAACCCTTCTCGTAGGTGATGACGTCGAAGAGCTCGGTGGCCTCGGCGGGGCTTTGCACCTCGGTGTAGACAGGGTGGGTGTTGACGAGGGCGTCGGCCTCGAGCGCCGCCTCCTTGGATTGTAGGTACTCGTCCCAGATGCGCCACTTGGGCCGCCAGGCGTCGATGGCCTTGAAGGCTACCCAGGTGGCGAAGGCCTCGTTGAGCCAGAGGTCGTCCCACCACTTCATGGTGACCAGGTTGCCGAACCACTGGTGTGCGATCTCGTGCGCGATGACCTCGGCGATGCGTTTTTGCGCCTGCCAGCTCGTGGCCCCCGGGGCCATGAGCAGGAGGTTTTGCCGGTAGAAGATGGCGCCGACATTCTCCATGGCCCCGGCGTCGAAGCCGGGGACGGCCACCTGATCGAGCTTCTGATAGTTGTATCTCTGGGCGAAGTAGTCCTGGTACCACGTGAGGGCGGCGGCGGTGACCTCCGCGGCGAAGTCGGTCTGCCCGAGCTTGCCGCGCCCGCACACGACGCGGCACGGGATCTTGCCCGGGCGCGTGACCGCGCTCGCCTCGAAGTCTCCCACCGTGACGGCCGCGAGGTGGGGATTAAGCGCGTGCGCTTGAACGTGTGCACCGCGCGCGGCGGCGTGCCGCGCTTGTTCGTGATCTTCTCGAGCACGCCGTTGGTCACCACCATGAGCCCGCGCTCCGTTACCACCGTCCACTTCAAGGTCGCCTTGAGGTCGGGCTCGTCGAAGCAGGGGAAGATAGAGCGCGCCCCCGTCGCCTCGCACTGTGAGACCACGGCGCGCTCTTGGCCGTCTTTCGCGAGGTAGAGGCCGTGCATGCCGGGGCTGAGCTTGCCCGAAAAGCTCATGGAGATGACGACCTTGCTCTTCGGCAAGGGCTCGGCGAAGACGAGCTCTAAGGTCTCGCGATCTTTGTGATAGCGCGCCTTGCCATAGAGGACGCGCTTGCCCGCGCGCGCCTCGATCTCGCCGAGGCGCAAGCTTACGGCGTGCAGCTCGATCGTGGTCGTGGGCGCCTGCACGCGGGCGCTTATGACGAGCGCTCCTTGGAAAGCACGGCGGCGCGGCGAGACCTCGAGGGTCACGTCGTAGTCGCGGGGGATGACGGTTCTCGGCAGGCGATAGGTAGTAGATGACATGAGGGGCTCCGTAGCTCGCCGCTCGGGCAACTGACAAGGCGCGTGTCACCATTGACGAAGCGCGGCTCGCTGAGCTACGCGCTTCGTCTTGGGGAGCCCTGCCGAGGGGCTGAGAAAGCGGTAGGCCGCTGACCCGTTGAACCTGATCCGGATCATGCCGGCGTAGGGAGACAGTATGTCTGTCACCGATCATCCCATAGACCTCGAGGCGGCGATGATGTCCCGCCTGCCGAGCGGCGCGCACCACGCCCTCGCGCGCTGTCACGTGGGCATCGCCGGCGCGGGCGGGCTCGGGAGCAACGTGGCGATTTGTCTCGCGCGCTCGGCCGTGGGCACGTTGACCATCATCGACTTCGACGTGATCGAGCCGAGCAACTTAAACCGCCAACAGTTCTTCATCGACCAGCTCGGCGAGGCCAAGGTCAAAGCGCTCGCCATAAACCTCGCGCGCATCAACCCCTTCGTGCGGGTGTTGCCCCACGAGCAAAAGCTCGACGCCGCCGCCGTGCCCGCGCTGCTTGGGGGCTGCGACGTCGTCGTCGAGTGCTTCGACTCCCCGTCGGCCAAGGCCGAGCTCTCTTTCGCCATGCGCCGCTTCTTGCCTAAAACCCCGCTGGTGATGGCCTCGGGGCTCGGCGGCCTCGGCCCCGCGTCGGCCATCGCGTGCCGGCGCGTCTTCGGCAACCACTTCATCATCGGCGACGAGGCAAGCGAGCCCGACCTCGGGCTCTTCGCCTCGCGGGTCATGCTCGTGGCCGCGTATCAGGCCCACGTGGCGCTGCGCTTGCTGCTCGGCGCGGCGCGAGGAGAGTGAGATGAAGATCGTCGTAAATGGTGAAGAGCGCGAGCTGCCCGAGGGGTCCAAGGTGGCGGCGGCGCTCGCGGCGCTTTGCGTGCCGCGCGAGCACGTGGCCGTCGAGCATAACGGCGAAATTTTAGGAGAGCACGACCTCGACGCCATCACGCTCGCGCCGGGCGACGTGCTCGAGGTGGTGCGCTTCGTAGGAGGTGGATGAAGATGAGAGAGCTGCGAGACCTCGTCATCGATGGGCAGACCTTGCGGTCGCGTCTCTTTGTGGGCACGGGCAAGTTCAGCTCGCCCGAGGTGATGGCCGAAGCCGTCCTGGCCTCGGGCAGCGAGCTTGTGACCGTGGCGATGCGGCGCGTGGACGCCGAGGATCCTGCCGACCGCACGCTCGCGGCGCTCGATCTTACGCGCTATCGGCTCTTGCCCAACACCTCGGGTGCGCGGGACGCCGAGGAGGCGGTGCGGGTGGCCAAGCTCGCGCGCGCCGCGTGCAAGACCAACTGGATCAAGCTCGAGGTCACGCCCGACCCGAACTACCTCCTACCCGACCCGGTCGAGACCTTCGCCGCTGCCGTAAAACTCGTGGCGCTCGGCTTCGTCGTGCTGCCCTACATCAACGCCGACCCCGTCCTCGCCAAGAAGCTCGCGGAGATAGGCTGCGCCACTGTCATGCCGCTCGCTGCGCCGATCGGATCTAACCGCGGCCTAAAAACTCGCGATCTGCTCGGCATCATCATCGAGCAGGCCGAGGTGCCGGTGGTGGTGGACGCGGGGCTCGGCTTGCCCTCGCACGCGGCCGCGGCGATCGAGCTCGGCGCCGACGCGGTGCTCGTAAACACCGCGATCGCCATCGCCGAGGACCCTGTCCGCATGGCGTCCGCCTTCAAGGCCGCGGTCGAGGCGGCCGTGCTCGCGCGCGAGGCCGGCCCCGGGGGCGAGTCCCCCTACGCGCGACCCTCGAGCCCGCTTACGGGTCTGCTCGGGTCGCGCGCGTGACCCCCGCCAAGCTCGAGGTCGCGCTCGCGCGGGTTACGCCCGCCGAGGTCGCGCGCGCGCTCGACCAGGAAGAGCTCACGGAGCGCGAGCTCGTAGCCCTCTTGTCTCCTACCGCCGCCGTAGAGGTGGAAGCCCTGGCCGCGCGCGCGGGCGCGCTCACGCGGCGGCGCTTCGGGCGCACGATGCAGCTCTACGCCCCTTTGTATCTCTCCAATGAGTGCGTCAATCGCTGCGCGTACTGCGGCTTCGCGCACCACCTCGCGATCGACCGCGTCACCCTCACGCTCGCTATGGTCACGGCCGAGGCCGAGAGGTTGCGTGCCGAGGGTTTTCGCCACCTTTTGCTCGTGGCGGGCGAGGCGCCGAGCGTCATCACCGTCGCGTACCTCGAGCAGGTGGCGAGGGCCTTGCGCCCGCGCTTCGCCTCGCTCGCCATCGAGGTGGGTACGTTCGATCGTGAGGGCTACCAGCGCCTCGCCGCCGCCGGGATAGACGGCTTTACGCTCTACCAGGAGACCTACCTCGAGGACGTCTACGCGCGCGTGCACCTTTCGGGGCCGAAGCGAAGCTACGCGCGGCGGTTTTTGGCGATGGAGCACGCGGGCGAGGCGGGCTTCCGCTCGCTCGGCGTCGGCGCGTTGCTCGGCCTTGCGCCGTGGAGGCTCGAGGCGTTTTATCTCGCGCGGCACGCCCGCGCGCTCGCGCGCAAGTTTTGGAAAAGCCGCGTCGCGGTGAGCTTCCCCCGCATACAGCAGCACGCGGGCGGGACGCTCGCCATCCACCCGGTGTCTGACCTCGAGCTCGCCCAGATGATCGCCGTCATGCGCCTCTACCTCCCAGACGCCGAGCTCGTGCTCTCGACGCGCGAGCCCGAGGAGCTCCGTGACCGCTTCTCGCGGATCGGCGTCACCCGCATGAGCGCCGGCAGCCGCACGAGCCCCGGTGGTTACGGCGAGCTCACCCCCGCGGGCGAGCAGTTCCAGATCGCTGATGAGCGCGGGGCGCACGAGGTGGCGGCGGCGCTCGTGCGGCTCGGCTTCGAGCCGGTCTGGAAAGACTTCGACGAGCGCTTCGTCACGGGAGATCGCGCATGAGCGAGCGCTTCGGCCTCTATCTCGTCCTCACCGACCCCGTGGCCGGCTACGAGGCCTGCGCCGAGGCCGCGGTCGCGTGCGGCGTCAGGTACGTTCAGCTCCGCATGAAGGCCGTGCCGCGCGACGAGGTGCTCCGCACCGCCTCGCGGCTTCGCGCCATCACGCGCGGCAGCGCCACGCGCCTAATTATTAATGATGACGTCACGGTGGCGAGGGAGGTCGACGCCGACGGCGTCCACCTCGGTCAGGATGATCTGCGTCTCGACGAGGCGCGGCGCCTCTGGCCGAGCGACGAGGCCAAGATCTTCGGCCTCTCGACTCACAGCCTGACTCAGGCGCGCGCCGCCTTGGCCTTGGCTCCCGACTACATCGGCGTCGGGCCGGTTTTTGTTACCCCCACCAAGCCGAACATCGCGCAGGGGCTCGGGGTAGCGCAGGCGAGCGCGATGGTGCGGGCTGTGAAGCTCACCTGTGTGGCCATAGGCGGCGTCGACGCTACGCGCTTGCCCGCGCTCCTTGCGGCCGGGATCTCGAACTTCGCTGTGGTGCGCTATGTGTGCGGCCACCCGCGACCGCGTGAGCCCATCGAGGAGCTCCTCGCTGTCAGAACTGATTCCAGAGGTACTGGTTTGTGACCTCGTGGTGGAACTGCACCTCGGGGATCTTGACCACCGCGCCGAGCTGCTTCGGGCAGCGCTCGGCCGACATGAGCTTGAGCTCGGCGTACTTGCTGTGCACGCTCTCCTCGAGGAGCTGCGCTGAAAACGAGCTCGACTTGAACAGGCGGATGGCGTCGAGGATGTTGTCGGGTAAAAAGCGCGTGCGGCTGCGCTTCGTCTCGGCGTCATCTTGCGACTCCGGCCCCTCGAAGCCCGTCTTGGTGAGCGCGTAGATCACCATGTAGGGGTTGGCGTCGGGGGCGACCGAGCGCACCTCGATGCGCGCCGAGCGCTCGTTGCCGAGCGGGATGCGCACCATGGCGCCGCGGTTGATGGCGCTCGCCTTGATCTGATTCGGCGCCTCGAAGTGCGGGTCTAAGCGCCGATAAGCGTTCACGCTCGAGTTCAAGATGAGGCAGAGATCATTCGCGCTCGTCAAGATGCGGTCGATGAACTGCCAGCCGAGCGCCGAGAGCCCCTCCTGGCCGGCCTTGTCGTGAAAGACGTTCTTGCCGCCGCGCATGACCGAGAGGTTCGTGTGCATGCCGCTGCCGTTCACGCCGGTGATGGGCTTCGGCAAGAAGCTCGCGGTGAGGTCCATCTGCGCCGCGACCTGACGGCACAGGAGCTTGTAGAGCTGCACCTCATCGGCCGCGACCGTCGCCTCGGCGTACGTGAAGTTCATCTCGAACTGGCTCGGGGCGACCTCAGGATGGTCCTTCTCGTTCTGGAAGCCCATCGCGCGTTGCACCTCGGCGGCCTTGTCGATGAAGAGGCGCAGCGCGTCTCCGGGGAGAGAGTGGTAGTAGCCGCCCGTCGAGATGAAGTCGAAGCGACCCGTCTCGTGATAGTGACGCTCGGCGTCCCGGCCGCGAAACAAGAAGCCCTCGATCTCCGTGGCCGCGTTGACCGTCGTCTTGTCTTTTTGCCAGAGCTCCTCGGAGTAGGCCTTGAGACGCGAGCGGAGATCGGCTGTGTAGGGCGCGTCGTCGCGCTCGCAGACCTCGCCGAAGACTATGACCTTGCCAGGGCCGAAGACGTCGGCCGGCACGAAGTAGAGCGAAGGCCAGTCCACCTTCAAGCGGAGGTCGCTCTCGGCCTGCTGCGCGAAGCCCCGGATCGAAGAGCCGTCGAAGGTGAGGTTGTCTTGCGACTTGAGCAGGAACTTCTTGTCGTAGTCGATCATGTGCAACCGACCCTCGAGGTCGGTGAAGCACAAGGTGATCGCCTTCACCCGCCGCTCATCCGTGAGCTGCTTTTCGTATTGCTCGCGGAGCTTGTCGGGAGAGACCCGGGCTAGCCGAGCCTCCTTGGCCTCGAGGTTCATCTCCTCGAGACGGTCATAGGAAATCTCCAAGAAATCTCGTAAGGGCTTGCTCTCCACGAAATGCTCCTTCAGGCCTCACGGCCGAACTCTTACCGGCAGGGTTGTTGTTAAATTGTTGCCGATTAGGATTATTGATACGATAAATAAGCTAACGTAGGCAAGATATAAATGAACGAGCAGGAAATTAATAAGATCTTCAGGTGGGCATATCTATGTGGCCTCTATAATAGGCCCCGTCGTCGATCTCGATCCTGGGCGCGGCCATGTCGCCGACCAGCCTGCCGCCGTCGTGGATCGTGATCTTCTCGCGCGCCACGAGGTCGCCCTCCATCTCGCCGCGGATGATGATGTTCTCGGTCTCGATGTTGGCCTTGATGCGACCGCCGGTTTCGATGGTGAGGCTCTTCTTCATGGTGATGGTGCCCTCGACCGCTCCTTCTATAATGAGGTCGTCCTCACCATGCAGCTCGCCCTTGATGTAAAGCCCTTTACCTATGACACCAGCTACCATGCGTCTTTGTCCTCCACGCCGAGCATCGAGCTTGCACGCACGAGGGCTCCCGGCTTCTGCCCACGCGAAGAGGAGATCCTAGCACAAGTCCACGCGGGCCGCGATTGCTCGATCACGCCAAGGTGTGCTTTGTGCCGCCCCCATGACGAGCCGCCCGTCGACACGCGCGAGCCTCATCGCCGCGCTCTCGAGCTGGCGCTTCGGGGCGGTGACCTTGCTGTCGCTCTCCTCGGGCGCTCCCCTCGGCCTCGTGCTCACGGGGGTGCCGGCCTGGCTCGCGATGACCGGCGTCGACATCAAGACCATCGGTCTTGTGACCTTGGCCCAGGCCCCCTACGCCTTCAAGTTCGTCTGGGCCCCGCTCTTCGATCGCTATCGGCTGCCGTTTTTCGGGCGCAAGCGATGCTGGATCTTTGTCTGGCAGCTCGCGCTCGCGCTCGCGGTGGGCGCCTTGGCCGTCAAGGCGACGAGCCCTAACATCGCGCTCGTCGCCGTCTTCACCGTGCTCATCGCCTTCGCCTCGGCCTCGCAAGACATCGCCATCGACGCCTACGCCGTCGAGTCTCTGCGGCCCGCCGAGCAGGGCCTCGCCGCCGGCTCGCGGACGGCGCTCTATCGCGTGGGGATGTGGCTCGCCGGCAACATCTCCATCTCGGTGGCGCCGTATATCGGCTGGGACATCACGCTCTATTGTCAGGCCGCGATCTACCTCGCCCTCATCCCGGTCACGATCTTCGCGCCCGAGCCCGAGGCGCTGCCCCGCGCGCCCAAGACCTTGCGCGACGCGGTGTGGCTGCCCTTCGTCGCCTTCTTGCAGCGGCCCGCGGCGCTCCAGATCGCGGCCTTCTTGGTCCTCTACAAGCTCGCCGACAACCTGGCGATGGCGCTCATCCGACCCTTCTTGATCCACAAGGGCTATGCGCCCATCGACGTCGGGGTGGCGAGCGGCACGATCGGCCTTTTTGGCATCATGCTCGGCACCTTCGTAGGCGGCATCCTCACCATCTCCTTCGGCCTCGGGCGTACGCTCTGGCTCTTTGGGATCTTGCAGGCGCTCGCCGGCCTCGGCTACGCCGTGCTCGCGGGCGTCGAGGTGAGCCGCCCGCTCATGTACGGCGCCGTGGCCATAGAGGCGGTCACCGTGGGGCTCGCCACGGGGGCGCTCGACGTCTTGCTGTTGCGCCTCACCGACCGGCGCTTCTCCGCCACCCAGTACGCCTTGCTCAGCAGCATCTTCGCGATGGGCCGCACCATCGCCGGACCTTTGGCCGGGTTCCTCGTGGCGGCGCTCGACTGGCAGCGCTTCTTTGTGATCACGGTCTTTTGCGCCATCCCGGGGCTCGTTATGCTCCGTCGCTTCGCGCCCTTTGGCGCGCGCGAGATCTCCACCGAGATCTTGGATGAGCCGCCGGTCGCCTTGTCCAAGCTCTCGAGGCGCGCGCTCTTGTGGCGCGGCTTTATCGGCTTCGTCTTCGGCACCATCTTGGCGCTCGGCGCCGGGGTCGCCTTCGCAGCGCTCGCGGCCGCAGGTGAGCCTACGCCGCGCGCAAAGGTCGCTCCTTGGAGCTTTGTCTTCGCTCCCGTCACGAGCGCCGATTGGCTCAAGCTCGGCGGAGCCCTGGCCGCGGGCCTCGTCATAGGCTTCGGCGTCGCCGCCTACGCCGCGGCGCGACGCTCGAGGGCCGCCTCGTGAGCCTCAGCCTCGAGCCCGCCTCGCCGCCGCCTTCGGTAGAGCTCACAAACGCCTTCGCCGAGCCTTACAACAACGCCGTCGCCACCGCGCGCACCTGCTACTCGTCACGCATCGTCAAGGCCGCCGACGTCGCGCGCGACGAGCGGGCGCGCGCCAAGCGCGACGAGATCGCGCAGGGCACCTACGCCGCCGGGCACCACACCACGCTCCAGCACGCCACCTTCCAGTTCGCCATCACCCGCGTCTCGCGGCAGCTCGTCTGGTCTTTCTTGCACGCGCACCCCTTCTACAACTCCGAGCAGACGAGCCAGCGCTACGTGGAGGTGGCGCACGACCAGGTCATCGTCCCAGAGCTCCCCGCCGCCGCCGCCGCCATCTATCGAGAGACGGTCGCCGAGCAGATGCGGTGCTACCACGAGCTTGGCGAACGGCTAAAAGAGCCCGTGGCCGCAGCCTACTTCGAGCTCTTCCCGGCGCGGCGCGCCCATCGCGACCGCTACGAGAGCGAGCTCAAAAAGCGCGCGCAGGAGGCCGCCCGCTACGCCTTGCCGATCGGTACCTTCACAAACCTCTATCACACCATCAACGGCCTGGTGCTCCACCGTTACCACAGGCTCTCGCGGATGCTCGACGTGCCGGACGAGACCCGGCTCTTGATCGACGCCATGGTGAGCGCCGTCACACGGCACGACCCGCTGTTTACGCGCGACATGGAAGATCCGATCCCGCTTGAGCACACCTGCGAGTACGCGCTGCTCGCGCGGCTCGAGCCTTCGCGGAGCGCGGGCGAGGCGCGTGAGTTTCGCCGCGCGTTCGACGCCAAGCTCGAAGGTCGCACCTCGCGCCTCATCGGCTACGACGCGCGCGCCGAGGCGCTCCTCGCGGAGGCTTTGCGTATGACGGTGGGGACGACGGCCGTGACCTTGCCCGATGAGGAGGCGATCGCCTGGGCGCTCTCGCCCGCGCAAAACCCCGCGCTCGGCGAGACCTTGAACCTCACGTGCCACACGAAGCTCACCCGGGTGATGGCGCACCCGCATTACACGTTCCAAAAGAAGCTCTCGCACGCCGCCGACTCGCAAGACCAGCGCCACCGGCTGACCCCGGCCTCGCGTCCTTTGCTCGCGACCCACTATGTCGGCGGCGAGCCCGACGTGGTGGCGCCGCGGTTGTTCTCACGCTCGCCCGCGGCCGAGGAGCTCTTCATGGCGACCATGCGGCGGACCTGGCAGGCCATCGACGCCCTGCTCGACATGGGCATCGCGCCTACGCACGCGCTCTATTTACTGCCAAACGCTTTCCCCATCCGCTTCTTGGAGTCGGGCGACCTCGGGGCGTGGCGCCACAAGTGGACCACGAGGCTTTGCTGCAACGCGCAAGAAGAGATCTGGTACGCCTCGCGCGACGAGGTGGCCGAGCTTTTGCAGGTCCACCCGCGCATCGCCGCTCACCTCGGGCCGCCGTGCCTCATGCGCCACCGCGCCAAGATCTCGCCGCGCTGCCCGGAAGGTAAGCGCTTCTGCGGCGTGCCGCTTTGGAAACGCGATCTCTTCGAGTTCGATCGGGTGCTTTGAAGCGAGTATGCGCATATGGGCCTTTGTGGACAAAACGGTGCGCATGAAGCCTAAAACGTCTGCTTTTTCGGGGGCATAAGCGCTGTGGATAGCTTGTGTACAATTAACGCACGACACCTCGTCACGTGCCGCGCGCGCGGGCTCTTTGCGTAACTTGCGCCCGCAACCATGTTGTTGCGCCGATCTCCGTGGGTTTTCGCATGTGCGATCAGCGATAACGGCTCTCATGTCGCTGAAATTATTGGGTTTTTGGCCGAGGCGAGGCATGTTTTCGCCGCGCCCCTGTCATCTTGCGCGGCAAGAGTCAACCCTGAAAAAAAGCCATTTTTCCTCTTGACGGCTCGTGGTGACCACCCTCGCCAGGGGGCGCGAAAGATATCCACACCCTAAAAAAGGGGCCGGGAGTCGTTTTTTCGAGGAGGGGACTCATCCGAGGGGCCGGGAGTCGGGCAATCGCATCCTCGAGATCTCGCAGGCGCAAACTCGAAGGCGGAGGCGCTTAGCCTTTCGCAGCTTGCGCTCCTC
>CAYXQW010000020.1:10274-15789 GCA_964466695.1 uncultured Bdellovibrionales bacterium | reverse complement strand
ATGCGATAGCCCGTAGGTGACGAAGTCGATTCGTGACACACCCCACGACCTCGGTATTTTATAGGAGCTCCTGGTTTACCATGGGGCCTGCCAGGTCGTAGTCGCTTGCTTCTTCGATAAGGACGTGCACGAGCTGTCCGGGGCTCGCGGTGCCCGCGGTGATGTAGGTGACGCCGTCGATCTCATGAGCCTGGCCGCGGTGTCGCCCTTCGAGGAGCAGCTCGGTCTCTTCGGAGACACCTTGCACCAGGACCTCGAGGGTCTCGCCGATGAGAGCCTGTTGTTGCTCGCGCGAGATCTCGCGTTGCAGCTCCATCAAGCGGTCGCGGCGCTCTTTCGCGAGCTCTTTTGGGACCTGATGCGGCATGCTGGCCGCTGGCGTGTCTTGCTCGGGGCTGTAGACGAAGACGCCGAGCCGCTCGAAGCGGAGCTCACGGACGAACGCCAAGAGCTCCTCGAAGTCGTCTTCGGTCTCGCCCGGCAGCCCCGTGATGAAGGCCGTGCGCAACGTGAGCTTCGGGATGCTCGCGCGCAGCCTTCGTATGAGCTCGGCGGTGGCGCGCCCGCCCTTACCGCGCTTCATTTTGAGGAGGATGTGGTCGGCGATGTGTTGCAGCGGGATGTCGAGGTACGGGAGCACATGCGCGGCGCCGGCGATAACCTCGATCACCTCGCGGGTGAGGCCGCGCGGGTAGGTGTAGAGACAGCGCACCCAGTAGGAGGTGTCGCGCGCGCCGAGCTTGTCGAGCGCGCGCAGGAGCTTGGCGAGCGAGTGGCCGCCCGCGAGGTCTTTGCCGTAGGCGCAGAGGTCTTGCGCGATGAGGTTTATCTCGACGACCCCGCGCGCGAGCAACTCATCGACCTCGGCCACCACATCGTCGATGGGGCGTGAGCGCTGGGGCCCGCGGATGAGCGGAATGGCGCAGAACGCGCACGCGTTCGAGCATCCCTCGGAGATCTTCACGTAGCTCATGCCCGGCGGCGACGTGGAGACGCGCGGGGTGTCGTGACGAAGCGCGAAGCCCAAAGGTACGGCGCGCGACGGTAGCCGGGCGCGGCCCGGCGCGCGGAGCACCTCGGCGATGGTGGCGAAGTTGTGCGTGCCGAGGAAGTGATCGACCTCGGAGAGCTCGCGCCTAAGCTCGGGCGCGTAGCGCTGGCTCAAGCAGCCGGCGACCACGATCACCTTGTCGGGGTCTTCCTGCTTGTAGCTTATGGCCTCCATGATGGCGTCGATGGACTCTTCCTTGGCCGGGTTGATGAACCCGCAGGTGTTCACCACGATGACGCTCGCCTCGCGCGGCGAAGCGACGATCGTGTAGCCGTCGCGCCTTAAGACTCCCAGCATGACCTCGCTGTCGACCAGGTTCTTGGGGCAACCGAGCGAGACGAGGTGCGCCGTCTTGCGTCGGCTCACGGGTGCTCGTCCAAGAGGGACCACCAGGCGTCGGCCTCGGCGCCGAGCTCGGCGATCCAGTAGCTCGGCTCGAGGTTTCCGAGGTCATTTTTACGCACCTCTTCGAGGGTGAGCTCGGCCTCGGCGCGCGCCTCCGCCAGCGCGCGCAAGACCGGCTTGCCCTGCCTTTCGCTGCACACCGCGTAACGAACCGAGATCATGGTAAGACGGCCTCCGGCAGCGCCACGGCATCGGGGTGGACGTCGAGGCTCGTCTTGCCCTCGAAGCCCACGAGCCTGCGGTCGTGCCCGTAAGCCGCGTCGAAGAAGGCGACGCGAAGATCTGTCAAAGGCTCTCCCCACGCGGGATCGACCACGTAGCGGCGGAGCGATGGCCGCAAGGTTATGACGCCGAAGCCGTGTGGCGCCGCGAGCCTGAGCGTGCGGCCCACCGCCGCCTGGAGATCGAAGGCGAGCGTGCGCGTAAAAGGCGCCAAGAGGCCGAGGGCCACGGCCCGCTGCACGAAGCAGACCCCCTGGCCACCCATGACGAGCGCGCCCGCGCGCGGACCCGCGTAGCCGCCGGCTTTGCCCGGGAAGGTCATCTGAACGCGCGCGGCGATCTTATGGATGAGCCGTGCCTGGCGGCGCGCGACCTCCTCCTCTTCGGCGTTGAAGTCGAGGAGCTTGGCCTCGTCGGCGGTCTCGAGATAGGCCGCGCATACGTGGGCCTTCAAGAGGGGGTCGTTGTAGTCGAGCTGCACCCCCGACAAGGCCCCGGAGGCGGGGAGCGCGAGCGGCTCGTTCCAGGCGAAGACGCTCGCGCGCGTAAAGCGCGAGGGCGCGGGGGCGCCCTCGACGGCGACGATGAAGTCTTCGCCCGCCGCCGCGCGCAAGAAGGCACGGTGGGTGAAGGCCGCGGGCATGTCCTCGGCGAAGGTGCCGGCGGGGCGGTAGCGCTCGGGCGGGGCGTGGGTCACCGAGGTCTTTACGAAGAGCTCGCGACCTTTGCGATAGCGCGGAGCCTCGAGCGCGCGGCGCGCGTTGTGCGGCGGGCGCGGCCACAAGCCGAGCTCTAAGACCTCTTCGCAGGTGACGCCCGGCATCACCGCGGGCAGCGCCAAAAAGAGCTCGCGCGCCTCGTTGTGCAAGAGCTCACCGCGGCCAGGATCCACCGCGAGATAGCGGGCAAGCTCCTTGTTCGCGATGACCTCTCCGAGCGCCGCGAGCGCGTGCCGCACTCCCGCCGTGGCGCGCGCCGATGTGCTCATGGCGCTCACCTTCGATCGCGCCGCATGACGCCCTCTACCGCCATGCGAAACTCGGCGCTCGGGTTCGCGAAACGCACGCCGATCCCGCGGCGGTCTTTGTGTACCACCATAGCCACGCAACCACGCGCCTCGCTCGGTTGCCCGGAGCCTACGGCGTAGGTGTAGCCTGGTAGGTAGACGATGAGCTCGGCGCCGGGCTCGGGGCCATCCTTGGTAGCGATGAAGGCCCCGCCCTGACTGAGGTTTTCGAGCTTGCCGCGCCGCTCGACCGTGCCTTCGCGCCAGCCGACGCTGAGGTCCGTGCTCTGCCGCTCTTGCCGGCGCCGCGAGAGCCCGTCGGTGTTGCTCAAGACACCGTCGATGGCGCGTTGCAAAAAGAGGCGAAGATCGTCCTCGGGCTCGACGAACGCGACGCCGATCCCATCTTGCTGGAGATGCGTCACGCGACACAACGCGCGGTGGCTCTCACCACCATATTCGAGCCCGACCTCGAACATGCTGCCCACGGCGCGCCGCCCGACGTCGAGGAGGAAGAGCCCGCCCAGGCTGATGTTCTTGGTCGACATGGGGGCCCTCGAGGAGACATCGTAAACCACGAGGGGGGCCTCGGCGCGCGGGCTCTTGCGACCGTCTCTCATGTCCATCACCAGAGCGAACACCAACCGGGGGTGGGGAGTCAACCGACCCTTGGGAAAGGTTTACCGTGCATCGTCGCAAAAAACGATGTATGCGAACATATGGAGTGGTTAAACTATCACCACCTGCTGTATTTCTGGGCCGTCGCCAAGCACGGGAGCATCGTCGCGGCGAGTAAGGAGCTGCGCCTCGCTCACCCCACTATCAGCGGTCAAATACGTCGTCTCGAGGAGATCATCGGCCAGAAACTATTCGAGCGTCAGGGGCGAAACCTCATCCTCACGCAAGAAGGAAAAGTCGCGTTTCGTTATGCCGATGAAATTTTCTCGCTCGGCCAGGAGCTCTTGGACACGGTAAAGGGCCGACCATCTAATAGGCCGCTGTGCTTGCACGTCGGTATATCTGACGCCCTCGCGAAGTCCGTCGTGCGCTTGATCTTGGAGCCCGTCTTCTCCCTCGGGGAAGACATCCAGGTGATCTGTCGCGATGATCGGTCGGTCGCGGCGTTTCTGGGCGATCTGGCGCAGCACGAGGTGGATGTCGTGCTCTCGGACGCCCCCGCCGGGCCGGGCTCGCCCGTGCGCGCCTTCAGCCATCTGCTCGGCGAGTGCGGCACGACATTCTTCGCGGCCGAGCCGCTCGCCCGGCGCCTGCGGCATGACTTCCCGAGCTCGCTCGATGGCGCGCCGTTCTTGCTCCCGGGGGCCGACTCGACGCTGCGGCGGATGCTCAACGGGTGGTTCGAAGAGCAAGGCATCCGGCCAAAGATCGTAGCGCAGCTAGACGACGCCGCGCTCGCGAAGGCCTTCGGCGAGTCGGGGTTGGGCGTGTTTACCGCGCCGGATGTCATCGAGAAGGAAGTGCGGCAACGCCATCACGTGCAGGCCATCGGCCGCTCGGACAAGCTCCGGCAGCGGGTCTACGCGATCTCCCTCGAGCGCAAGGTCAAACATCCGGCTGTCGCCGCGATTTGCGCGCGGGCCCGCTCGAGCCTTTTTTCTTGAGCTTTAAGACAAGCGCGGTCGCGTCCGCTTTTTCGAGCATGCGCGCGGTAGCGCGAGCGGCTTTATCTGCCGCCCGCGCGACCGCGGCGAATACATCGGCGTCAGCTTCTTGCACTTTAAACCAGCGCGGCACGCTGATTTTTATGCGACAGAGCTTCTCGCCGCCGTTTCGCTTTTCTTCAGAGTTCGAGAGATGGACGGATACGCGCCCGATATGCTCTCCGAACCGGCTCAACGCGAAGCCTAGCCGAAGCTCCACGTGTTCCCGAAGCGCCTTAGTCACCTCGATGTCACGCGCTCGGATGTGGATCTTCATCGCGTCTTGCCTCCATGTAACTGGTTTACGGCTCTATCTTGTCGCTCAACCATTGACGAGCGCTCGCGAAGGAGCTCGCGAGGTCGTGATACGCCGCCTTGAAGCCGCTCTGCACGTCATCCCAGGTGGCCTCGGTCGCTTGCTCCGCCTGCTCGAGGCGAACTTTTACGGCTGACCACTTCTCACGCACCGCCGCGAGCTTGAGCTTCGCCTCATCCTTCACGGCGCCGCTCGAGCGCTCGACCTTGGCCTCGAGTCGATCGAGCTCCGCCTGGATATCCGCGAGCTCTTGCTTGGTCGCTTTGACGAAGTCATCCTTCTGGTCGTACGTGTAGTCCCTGATCGCTCGACCAGCCTCCTTCACCTCGGTCTTGACCTCGCCCGGCTGCGACTCGGGAGCGGCTTTGCCGCCCGTCGAGCTGCAGCCCACCGCAAAGATGGTGATAGCAAAGGCCATAATGGTAAGCTTCGCGTGTCTCATAGTTTCTCCTCTCGTGTCATGAGTTCTGGTTTTCGCGAGGTCGCGCATCGGTCACCGCGAATCGCGGCGGCGACCTTGGAGCACGCGGATGAGCACCACGGCCAAGGCGACCACGATCAAGATGTGAATAAAGCCCCCGAGCGTATAGGAAGTCACCAACCCGAGCGCCCAGAGAATGAGTAAAACGATTGCGATAGTCCAAAGCATGGTAATACCTCTTGTCCTTTTACCGTGTAAGGTTTTTGAAAGCGCCAGCTAGTTCTTTCCAGGCACGCTCGAGGCCGACCTCGAAGGATGCCCAGTTCTCCTGGCCGGCGGACTTGAGCTCTTCGAGCTTCCCTTGCGCCGCACGATACTTCACCTTCAGCTCTTCGATATTTTCCAGCCGCGTTTGCGATTCCGGACTTCCATC
>CAYXQW010000020.1:9513-10264 GCA_964466695.1 uncultured Bdellovibrionales bacterium | reverse complement strand
TGCCGCGAAGTCCAGCCTCCTCTTTGTCGCCGGCTTTATCGCTCTTGGCCACGAGCTCATCGAGCTTCTTGCCCCACTGCATGAGCTGCGCTTCCCACTTGCCAACGTTCGCTTCTAGTTTCTTCATCCGACTCTCCGTTTACTTCTCTTTGCAAAACTTGGACGCGGAGGCCCGAGGCGCGCGGACTTCTCCGCGTTTTGTCCCCCGGGCCAACGCGTCTTTGCCAACTACTTCTGCGGGAGCACGCCGCCCTTTGCTCTGATAGTGTCCTCGTTATCGCCGCACCTCCTCGCGAGCGCGATGCGAAGCTTGTCCGACGGGCCTTTGGTCTTCTTCAAGCCTTCGTCCCCGAACTCTCCCAAGGTCGTCTTGGCCTTGCTCGCTAACTGGTACCACCTGTCCTTGTCTGATTTTTGGTCCATGTAGGGCTCCTTTCGTTCTCGCGAGGCGACTATTGGTTGGAGGTGTGAGACTCGCGCCCGATGACGATCTCGACGCGACGGTTATTGGCGCGGCCTTCGACGCTCTTGTTGTCGGCGATCGGACGACCTTCGCCGAGGCCGTTGGCCTTGATGAGATCTGCCTCATAGCCGCGCTGCACGAGATAGTCGCGAACCGCGTCCGCCCGGCGCTGCGACAGCTCGAAGTTATAGTTCGCAGAGCCCTGCGAGTCCGTGTGGCCTTCGATCATCAGCATGCGCTCACGGGTGGTAAACAACACGTCGGCCACCTGATCGAGCTTCGAGCGCG
>CAYXQW010000020.1:8358-9503 GCA_964466695.1 uncultured Bdellovibrionales bacterium | reverse complement strand
GAAGAGCAAGCTCCCCGAGAGCGTGAGGATTATTCCTCGCGCCTCTTCTTTGACCTCTCCTAGCCTAGCCAGCGCCGCCTGGGCTTCGGCGGTTCTTTTGTCCGCCGCGACCCTGGCATTCTGCTCGGCCAAGAGCTGCGCGGAGGTCACTTCTCCGCTCTGCTCCGAGGCCGCGAGATCGGCGCGCGTATCCCGCAGATTCATCTTGGTGTCCGCGATGATCTCGGTCTGCGTGTCCTGAAAGTCACTCTTCGCCTGACGCTGATTGTTCTTCTCTATGATGATGGAGGCCTTCGCCATGGCCACCTCGGACTTGCGCTCCGCGACGTAGGCGAGGTCACGGGTCTTGTACGAGCCGGGGTCATCGGCGAAGGACTTCTCCGCTCGCCCGAGCGCCTGGTTCGCTACGTGCAAGTCCGCCGGCGCCAGCTCGGCCGCGGGCCCAGTGCTCGCTCGCTGATAGGCCGCGCGAGCATTGAGCAGCTCCCGCGGCGCGGTGGCCGCGCAGGCACCCAAAAAGCCGATGCCGGTGAGAATGAGCAGGATGTTTCTCTTTTTCATAGGGGTCTCTCTCTCTTTACGAGTTGTCGATCTCTTCGGTGAGGTTGTTTTCGAGTCGGAGCGTGCGCACGCGCTCCATGGCATCCGCTGCCGCGTTCTTTTCGCTATCCTCACGCGCCAGCAACACCGCCAGCTCGGCGTCGACCTCGGCGCGTCGCAACAACGACGAGGCCCGGGTCATGTCACCTTTGCTGATCCACGAGTTGGCCATCGCCAGCTCGTCCTTGGCGAGCCGCAGGTGAAGGGCGGCTTGCGGGACTTTAGCCGCACCAACCTCCTCCGCCGCGCGGATCCCTGATGTCGATGCCTCGGTGCGCGGCGCCGGGGCAGAAGCACAGCCCGCCGCCAACACCATGCCCACAGCTAGAAACAGAAGTTTTTTCATGGAGCACACCCTCGATCCTTTCATGTGATGAGGTGTCGTACGGGCAACTTAAGCACGAGTTCTATTTCGTCCATGAGGAAGATCGGAGGCGACACGTCGAAAAAAACGAACTATCGCGCGAAGTCGCGCGTGCTGCTTTTTGCGACGTGTGTCGCGCAAACTTCCTCATGGTCGAGGTGTCGGTCCGGATCTAACTTTG
>CAYXQW010000020.1:0-8348 GCA_964466695.1 uncultured Bdellovibrionales bacterium | reverse complement strand
ATGAGGAAGATCGAGGCCAACACATCGGAAAAAACAAACTATCTCCGGAACTTTAGAGTGCTGTTTTTACGACGTGTGCCGCGCAAACTTCCTCATGGTTGAGGAGTCATCCCGGATCTAACTTTGTTCCCTGACGAAAGGTCTGAGACATGACACGAACACTATCTAGCAACACCGATCTCGGTCTCTACATGGCCGAGGTCAACCGCCACGCGTTGCTTACACAGGAGCAAGAGAAAGCGCTCGCCGAGAGTTACCGCGAGACCTGCGACATCAAGATCGCCCAGCAGCTCGTCACCGCGAACCTCCGCTTCGTGGTGAAGATCTGCCACGAGTACAGGGGCTACGGCCTCGAGATGAGCGACCTGGTGCAAGAAGGCAGCCTCGGCTTGATGCAAGCTGTCCGTAAGTTCGATCCGAGCAAGGGGTTTCGCCTCATCTCCTACGCCGTCTGGTGGATCCGCGCCTTCATCCAAAACTACATCCAGCACTCGTGGTCACTCGTGAAGCTCGGCACCACCCAGGCGCAGCGCAAGCTCTTCTATAAATTGCGCCGCGCCCGCGAGGCGGCCGACCGTGAGGCGGGCGTCGATGCGCCGGCCGGGCTCGACGTGCTCGCCAGGCAGTTTGGGCTCACCGAGCACGACATCTCGAGCATGGAGAGCCGGCTGTCCTGGCGGGACGTCTCGCTCGACGCGGAGATAGTTCCTGGCGAAGGCTATACGGTCATGGATACGCTTCACTCGGTCGCGGCTTCGCCCGAGGAGCTGGCATCCGAGAGCGAGGCGCGGCAGATAGTCGCCCGCGCCGCCGCGCGGGCTTTCGACAACCTGAACGAGCGTGAGCGCTACATCTTGGAGCGCCGCTTGCTGGCGCCGGCGAGTCTTACGACGCTGCGCGAGATCGGCGCGCACTTCGAGATCTCGCGCGAGCGGGTGCGGCAGATCGAGGGCAATGTGCGCCACAAGATCTATAAGATCATCAGGGACCCGCGTGCCGCGCTGCTCTCGTAAGCCTTAGAAGGGGCGCCCCGCAAAGCTTGCCAGGCGCCCCTCGCTGCGGCATGAGTTTGTCCGTGGGTCCGCCGCCGCCAGTAGCCCGAGCGAGGACCGCCGCAGGGTGGTCTCGCTTGCGCACCAAGAAGACCGCTCGCGCTTTTCGCTCCTGGCTCATAGGCGGCCTCACAGCCGCGGTCGGTCACTCTATCGGTTACCTGTTGAGCGCGGCCGTCATCTACCTCGGCTTTCGCGGCGAGCTGCGCGCGGATCTAGCGCTCACGCGGCCTTTGGCGCTCGCGATGGTCGTGGCGTTGGCCGCGCTGCTCTTGTCGCAGCTCTGGCGAAAACTTCGGCGCGGCGCGAGGGTTGACCTCGCCGCGGACTTCGCCTTCGCCTTCGTGCTCATCGGCGCGACCTTCGCCTTGCTCGAGCTTTCGGGCGGCGTGCAGAGCCGGCTCTACCCTCTGGTGTACGGGATCGAAGCCTTCGTCGTGGCCACCTTGCCGATCTTGGCCGGCCTCGCCCTGCTCCTCGTCACCTTCACCGCCGAGGCCATCTTGATGTTGGGCGGTGAGAGCGACTGGGAGCTCTATGCCACCCACCTCGGCTTCGGCGTCTTGTTCGCCGCCTTGTCGGCGCTGTTTCTGCGCGCCGAGGTAGGATCACGGCGCCGGCGCGCGACGCGCGAGATCTCCGAATACCTCGACGACATCCGCACCACGGCGCTCGAATTTCGGCTCACCTCCGGCCTCGCGCAGAAGGGCTTCGAGCTCGGGGCCGCAGAGCGCGCGACGCGCCGTCAGGTCGGCTCGGTGGAGGCCATCAAGCAGGCCCTCTACAACGTGCTCGGGGTCGCCGAGCACGCGCTCGGCTCGCACACCGTGGCGCTCCTGTGGCTCGACCAGAGCGATCGCTACTTGCACCTGCGAGAGCTCCGCTCGCGCTCCGACCACGTCCGCGAGCACGCGCTCGCCGCCGGCGAAGGGGTCTTCGGGGCCATAACCAAGCGCCGCGAGCCGCTCTTGCTCACCAAGCTCAAGCCCGGCCACGCTGGCCTGTGTTACTACGAGCGGCCCGAGAAGGTGACCGACTTCGCCGGGGTGCCCGTCTTGGACGGCGCGTTTTTACGCGGGGTCTTGCTCGCCGATCGCACGGACGCGCGGCCCTTCACAGGCGCCGACGTGGCGGTGATGACCACCATCGCCGAGGAGGTGGTGCGCACCATCGAGGTCGAGCGGGTCTTCGCCGAGATGGACCGCGACAAGTATCAAAAGGAGCACTTCTACGAGGCCTCGCGCCGCTTCAACCAGGCGCAGAACATCAAGGGCGTGGCCGAGGCCGCCATCGACGCCTCGAAGAAGGTCGCCCCGGTCGACTTCGTCGCGCTCGCGGTCTCGAGCGAAACCGAGAACCACATGCGCATCGAGGCCGTGGCAGCGACGGCCGAGAAGCTGAAAGCCTGGGAGGGCAAGGAGCTCTCTGTCGAGCATGATCTCCTCGGCGCGGCCATCAAGGCGAGCTGCCCGTTGCCGCACGGGACGGTGCGGGTGAACCCTGACGCCGTCTTCGGCCGCGGCCTCGAGCTGCCCTTTTCCGCGGTGAAGGTCTTCCCGCTCATCGCGCGCGACAAGGGCGTGGGCGCGCTGGTGCTCGCGAGCGACAACGAGCGCTTCTTGTCGTCCGGCACCTTCGACATGATGCGCGTCATCGCCGACCACACGGCCATCGCGCTCGCGAACGCCCAGCTCTACGAGCACAACGAGCGGCTCGCCACCACCGACGGCCTGACCGGCCTCTACAACCACCGCCAGTTCCAGAGCGTCTTCGATCAGCTCTTGGCGCAGGCCGAGCGCTACAAGCGCTCGCTCTCCTTCGTCCTCACCGACATCGACCACTTCAAGAGCGTCAACGACACCTACGGGCACCCCGTAGGCGATCAGGTGCTAAAGCGCGTGGCCGCGGTCTTGGCCGAGACGGCGCGCGCCCGCATCGACCTCGTGGCGCGCTACGGCGGTGAGGAGTTCGCGCTGCTCTTGCCCGAGACCGACCTCGAGGGCGCTTTGCGCCTCGCCGAGCGCGCGCGCCAGAGCGTGGCCGCCGAGGTGTTTTGCTGCGAGAACGGCAAGTTCAAAGTCACGCTCTCGCTCGGCATCGCCACCTTCGACGCCGACGCAAAAACCAAGGCGAAGCTTATCGATTGTGCCGACCGGGCGTTGTATGCTGCCAAGAGTGGCGGGCGAAATCGTTCGGTCGCCTTCTGTTCCCTGAAGACTCTGCGAGAGGTCTCAAAAGACGCATGAAAAAGAAGATCTTCGTCCTCGACACCAACGTCTTGCTGCATGACCCGCGCGCCCTGTTCGCGTTCGCCGACAACGACGTGGTCGTGCCGATCTACGTTATCGAGGAGATCGACAACTTCAAGAAGGACATCTCCGAGCTCGGGCGCAACGCTCGCCTCGTGGCCCGCGCGCTCGACGAGCTGCGCGGCCGCGGCAACATCACCGAGGGCGTCGCGACCGATGGCGGCGGCGCGGTGCGCGTCGCCATCTCGGCCAAGCGTCTGCCGCCAGAGTTCGAAAGCAGCCACAACGCCGACAGCCGCATCTTGGCCACCGCCGCCGAGTGCATGGAGAAGACCCGCGACCGGCAGGTGATCTTCGTCACCAAGGACGTAAACCTCCGCATCCGCGCCGCCGCCCTCGGCCTCATCGTCGAGGACTACGACGTCGAGCGCACGGACATCTCCGAGCTCTACAGCGGCATGGCCGAGGTCACCCTCCAAGGCGAGAGCATCGACGAGTTCTACAAGAACGGGCGGCTCGCCCTGCCCGGCCCCGACTACCCCCCGAACCAGCTCGTTATGATGCGCGACCTCACGAACCCCTCGCACACCGCGCTCGGTAAGGTCGACGTCGACGAGCGGGCATTCTTGCCGCTCGGCAAGTTCAAGGAAGGCCTCTGGGGGGTCCGCCCGCGCAACAAGGAGCAGCACTTCGCCGTCGAGCTGCTCATGGACGACAACATCAAGCTCGTGACGCTCGTGGGCAAGGCGGGCACGGGCAAGACGCTCCTCGCCATCGCGGCCGGTCTGCAGAAGGTCACCGACGAGGGGATATACCAGCGGCTGCTCATCGCCCGGCCGATCTTCCCGCTCGGCCGCGACATCGGCTACCTGCCAGGCGACGTCGAGGAGAAGCTCAACCCGTGGATGCAGCCCATCTTCGACAACGTCGAGTTCTTGATGGGCCTTGGCAAGGCGGAGCGCAAGCAAGGTCGCGGCTATCACGAGCTCATGGACATGGGGGTCTTGGAGATCGAGCCGCTCACTTATATTCGCGGGCGCTCCATCCCCAACCAGTTCATGGTGGTAGACGAGGCGCAGAACCTGACGCCGCATGAGGTCAAGACCATCATCAGCCGCGCGGGCGACAACACCAAGATCGTGCTCACCGGCGACCCGTACCAGATCGACAACCCTTACGTGGACGCCACCAACAACGGCCTCGTGCACACGGTCAACCGCTTCCGGCAGGAGCGCATCTTCGGCCACATCACGCTCACCAAGGGCGAGCGCTCCGAGCTCGCGGAGCTGGCCACGACCTTGTTGTAAGGTAACTTCGAAGGAGCCCTCCTTGGAGCGCAGGCGACCAGAGTCGTTGAGTAACGAGCTCGAGCTCTACATCCGCATCTACTACTCGCTCTTGCGCTCGAGCGGCGAGGTGCACGTGCGGTCGTTCGAGGAGGCGCACGCTTTTTGCAAGTCCAGCTTGCACCCGCACGCGCGCCGCCAGCGCGTGGACGTGACGGCGTTCGGCTACGCCGCGCAGCGGCTGCCGGCGTGCATGCCGCGCGTGCGGCGGCTCATCCTCGGTCAATCGGAGGAGCAGTTCGAGAGCTTCGGCTACGAGGTCTCGGGGTGGTCGCGGCAGCGGGCGCCGGAGCGCCGGCGCCCGTTGCGGTGGGATCTGAAGGATACGCTCGCGGTCTTCATCGCGAGCGCCTCCGATATCGACGACCTCATCCCCATCATCACGGCGTATCAGATCGAGTGGAACAAGCTCAGCGCGCTCCTCGGCGACCGGCGCCTCGACGAGGAGCGCGCGCAAGAGCTCGGCTTTACGCCGAGTGACCGGGAGGCGCTCGCGCGGGCGCTCGGCGAGGAGGGCATGGAGGCGCTCGCGCAGGGGCCCATGGATCTGCGGGTGCGCCTGCTCGCCTCCTCCTTCAACCAATATCAGCGCGCCGCCGCGCGTTGGTGGCGGAGCATCGAGCCCATCTTCCCGAGCGCCGATCCGCCCCCCGAGGCGCGGCCTACCTACTTCGTCTCCTCCAACACGCACGCGCTCGCGAACCTGCTCGGCGGCTACGCGCTCGCGCACGCGGAGGAGCTCTGCGCTGCTACCAGCATCGAGGGGCCGGAGGAGCTCTGTCGCCGACTCGAGCGCGCCCGCGACGAGGGCTCCTCGGAGCTGCCGAACCTCCTCTACTTCGCCTTGCACAAAAAGCTCCAGCGTGATCCCGAGCGGCAGCGCGCGGTGCAGCGTTGGGACAGTGAGGCGGGCATCGTCACCGCCCCGGACCCGAGTCACATCGAGGTCGCCGCGCAGGTCATCGAGGTCCGCCGCCTGCGCCGCGAGCGGCTCGACCCGCGCTTGCAGATCTCCGGCTTTTTGCACCTGCAAAAGAGCGACGCGGTCATCGTCAACATCGACTACCCCTTGGGCATGGCCGCCTATCAGCTCCTCGCGCAGGTCTGTCAGGGAGTGGGCCCCTTGCGGGGCATCTACGTGATGGGGAAGGCCGCCACGCTGAACGCGAGCGTGGGGGACGTGCTCATCGCCAACACGGTGTTCGATGAGCACTCGCAGAACACCTACGTCTTCAACAACGCCTTCGCCGCAGGCGACCTCGCGCCGGACATAAAGAGCGGCACGGTGCTCGACAATCAGAAGCTGCTCACCGTGCGCGGCACCTTCTTGCAGAACGAGCGCTACATGAGCGTGTTTCACAAGGAGGGCTACACGGTGATGGAGATGGAGGCCGGGCCTTATCTCTCGGCCATCCACGAGCTCATCGATCCGCGGCGTCATCCGCGCGACGAGGTGGTCTTCTTCGGCGAGCGCGTGGGGTTCCCGGTCGGGTTTTTGCACTACGCCTCGGACACGCCCTACAGCCGCCGCCGCGAGCTGCTCTCGCGCCGCCTCGAGCACCGCGGCCTCGAGTCCACCTACGCCTGCGCGCTCGCGATCACGCGGCGCATCCTCAAAGACGAGGTGGCTCGCTGCGGCGGTCCTTGACGTAAAGCTTGCTCTGCCTCGGCGTCAAATGCGATGAAACCCTGGGGTTTTGGAGGTTTGGATGCCAAAGTTCGTGCCCCCGGAGTTTTTCGCGACCGCTGAGCTTCGGCTCAAGCACGATCAATGGTGGCGGCGCGCGGCGGCGCTGCGCGTGCCGAGCGCGCTCGGGCTCTTGATCGCGTGGGCGGCGGCCATCTATGGCGCGCCGGCGCTCGGCGCCGCCGGCGTCGTCTATTTGCTCGCGACCGCATTACTCACGGGGCTGGCCGCGTGGTGGTGGTTGCACGCGCGCGCCCACGTGCGCCTGACCGAGGCGTTGCTCGAAAAGAACGAGGAGCAAAAGTGCTGTCAGATCTTGCTCGACAACCTGCTCGAGAGCGTGCCGTTATCGGTCTACTTCAAGGACGAGACCAGCCGCTTCATCCGTATCAGCAGGGCCTTGACGGAGCTGCTCGGCCTCAAAGACGAGCGCGAGGCTTGGGGCAAGACCGACCTCGACATGTTCGCCTCGGAGCATGGCGAGCAGGCCATGCGCGACGAGCGGGAGATCATGCGCACGGGGAAGCCCGTGTTGAGCTTCGAGGAGAAGGAGAACTGGGAGGATGGGCGCGAGCGATGGGTCTCGACCTCGAAGATGCCGCTTCGCGCGCCTGACGGGAAGATCATCGGCACGTTTGGTCTCTCGTTCGACATCACGAGCCGCAAGCTCGCCGAGATCGAGGTCAAGCGCGAGCGCGAGCTCCTCTTGGCGCTCATGAACAACCTGCCCGATCCTATCTACTTCAAAGACCGCGAGAGCCGCTTCATCCGCGTCAACGTGGCGCACGCCTCACTGTTCGGGGTCTCACACCCAAGCGAGCTGGTCGGCAAGAGCGACGCCGACTTCTTCGAGCCGACCTTCGCAAAGGAGGCGCGTAGGCTCGAAGAAGAGATCATGAGCACGGGCAAGACCCTCGAGGGTCGCCTCGAGCACGATCGGCGCAGCGATCGCTGGTTCCTCGCGACCAAGATCCCGCTCCTCAACGAGGCGGGCAAGGTGGTAGGCCTCGTGGGGGTCTCGAAGGACCTGACCGATAGGCACCGCAGCAAGGAGAAGCTCGAGCATGAGCTCATCGCGTTCTTGCAGGTGGTAGACGCCGCGGCGAATGGTGATCTCGCGCAGCGAGGCAAGGAAGGTCCCGAGACGCTCGGGCGCATCGCGGCGGCGGTGAACCAGATGTTGCAGGGTTTCTCTGCGACCTTGCTCGGGGTGCGCGACCTCGCGCTCTCGGTCTCGACCTCGTCCTCCGAGCTCTTCGCCACGATGACGCAGATCGCCAAGGGCTCGCAGCATGGCAGCGATCAGGTGATGGAGACCTCCTCGGCGGTAGAGCAGATGGCCAACTCGATGATGGAGGTGTCACGCAACGCCGAGCAGTCGGCGACGGCGGCGGGCGAGGTGCTCGAGCACCTGCGCGAGACCGAGGGGGCCATCGACGCCGCGGTCGCGAGCATGACCCAGGTAGACGCCACGGCGGGCGAGACCGCCGAGAAGATGCGGACGCTCGAGCGTCGCAGCAAGCAGATCTTCGAGATCATCGCCTTGATCGAGGAGATCGCCGGCCAGTCGACCTTGCTCTCGCTCAACGCCGCCATCGCCGCGGCGCACGCCGGGGACGCGGGGCGCGGCTTCGGCGTCGTCGCCGATGAGATAAGGCACCTCGCCGACCGCTCGAGCGAGTCGGCCAAGCAGGTCTCGATCATCGTCCAGGGCATCGTCAGCGAGACCAGGCAGGTCCTCTCGGCCATGGAGAAGGAGGCCCGGCAGGTCCATGGCGGTCGTGAGGTCTCGGACCAGGCGCAGCAGAGCCTGCATAAGATCCAGGCGCTCGTAAAAAATTCGACGCTGCTCTCGGAGCAGATCTCACGCGCGGCGAACGAGCAGTCCCTCGCCACGCAGACCGTCGCGAGGGCGATGCAGACCATCTCCAGCATCACCCAGCAGTCCTCCACCGGCGCCGTCGAGGCTACCCGCGCCGTCCGTCACCTCGTGAGCCTGTCGGAGAAGCTCACG
>CAYXQW010000019.1:9704-16004 GCA_964466695.1 uncultured Bdellovibrionales bacterium | reverse complement strand
TCGATGATCTCGGCGCCCATGCCGAACTCGCCGCCGTCGGTGAACTGGGTGCTGGCGTTGACGTAGCAGACGGCGGTGTCCACCTCGCGTACGAAGCGCATGGCGAGCGAGTGGTCCTCGGTGATGATGCCGTCGGAGTGACCGCTCGCGTGCTCGTAGATGAAGTCGGCCGCCTCCTCGAAGGTTTTGCAGGTCTTCACCGAGAGGTCGAGCGAGAGCCACTCCCTTCCGAAGTCTCGCGGCGTGGCAGGGACCACGCCTTCTTTGCCAGGTAGGACCGCGGCCGCCGCCTCGTCGCAGTGCATCGTCACGCCCTTTTGGCGCAGGGCCTCGTAGAGCGCGGGCAAGAGCCGCGCCGCGATGTCTTGGTGGACGATGAGGGTGTCGAGGGCGTTGCAGATGCTGCAGCGGCGGGTCTTGGCGTTCGTGATCACGGCGACGGCCTTCTCGAGGTCGGCGGCGCGGTCGGCGAAGAGGTGGCAGACACCGGCGCCACCTTTGAGCACCGGCATGGTGGCGTTCTCTTCGACGAAGCTTATGAGCTCGGCGCCGCCGCGCGGCACCATGAGGTCGATGTAGCGGCTCGCCGCGAGCATGGTGTTTACCATCTCGCGGTCGTTTGTCTCGATGACCTGGATGGCCTCGGGGGGCACCTGCTGGGCCACGAGCGCCTCGCGCATGGCGTCGCGCAGGGCGAGGTTGGTGCGCAAAGCCTCCTTGCCGCCGCGGAGCAAGGCGGCGCTTCCGGCCTTGAAGCAAAGCGCGGCGATGTCGACAGTTACGTTCGGCCGGTTCTCGTAGACCGCCGCGATGACCCCGAACGGTACGGCCATGCGCCCGCGCAAGAGCCCGTTTGGTAGGGTGCGCATGTCCTCGAAGCGGCCGATGGGATCTTCTAAGAGCGCGACGGCCTCGACCGCTCGCGCCACGCCCTCGAGGCGCTCGCGGGTGAGGGTGAGGCGATCGATGACAGCGGGGCTTGTGCCCTCGCTTTGCGCGAGCGCGAGGTCCTTTGCGTTCTCCTGCACGATGTGCGCGGCGTTCTTGCGCAAGGCCGCGGATATCGCCCGCAGCGTGGCGTCTTTGTGATCGCTCGCGAGCAGCGCGACCTTGCGCGCCGCGGCCTTGGCGGCCTGCCCGATAGTGTCGAAGCTCTGTCGCTCGGTCATCTTTAGGTTCTCCTTTTGCAAGACTATTACGCCTCCTTGGGCGGCAGCGAGAGCTCGGGGGCGCTCACCTCGCGCGGGAGGTGCTCTAGGGGGACGAGCGGCTCGAGGTCCGAGGCGGCGGTGATCCCAAGATCCTTGAAGCGCCGCGCCGAGACGAGCACGCGCGTCTCGAGTGAGCCGATGGCGCTGTTGTACGCCCCGACCGCCTGGCCGAGCGCGCGGCCGAGCTTGGTTATGTGCTCGCCGACGTCGGCGAGGCGCTTGTGAAGCTCGCGGCCGAGCTCGCTTATGGCGCTGGCGTTCTCGGCGATCGCCTCCTGGCGCCAGCCGTAGGCCACGGCCTTGAGCAAGGCGATGAGGGTGGTGGGGGTCGCGAGCAACACGTTCTTGTCAGGGCCGAACTCGATGAGGCTTGGGTCTTGCTCGAGCGCCGCCGAGAAGAAGGTCTCGCCGGGCAAAAAGAGCACCACGAACTCGGGCGCGGGCTGGAACTGCTCACAGTAGCTCTTGCGCGCGAGGGCCACGATGTGCTCGCGCACCTGGCGGGCGTGGTCTTTGAGCTTTACGAGCCGCGTCTCTTCGTCGGTGGCCTCGATGGCCTCGAGGTAGGCGGCGAGGGGGGTTTTGGCGTCTACCACCACGCTTTTGCCGCCGGGTAGGCGGACCACGAGGTCGGGCCGCAGGCGCGTATCGCCAGCGGTGACGCTCGCCTGCTCGTCGAAGTCGCAGTAGTTCACCATGCCAGCGAGCTCGACGACGCGCCGGAGCTGCACCTCGCCCCAGCGGCCGCGCACCTGCGGCGCGCGCAGCGCCCGGACGAGGTTTCGGGCCTCGCCCTGGAGGACGAGCTGGGTCTCGGCGAGGCCGCGGAGCTGCTCGTGCAAGGCGCCGTAGGCGTGCTCGCGCGCGCGCTCGATCTCGCCGATGCGGAGGTCGACCTTGGCGAGCGACTGCTGCACGGGCGCGAGGAGCTCGGTGATGGCCTGCTCGCGCGCCGAGAGCTCGCCCTTGGCGGTCTCCTGGTGCTTGGCGAGCGAGGCGTGGGCCAGATCGAGGAAGTTGCGCGAGCTCTGCGACAGGGCGTCCGCGGCCAAGGCCTTGAAGACGTCGGCGAGCTTTTTTTCGGCCTCGCCGAGCAGGGCGAGCTTCTCGTTCGAGGCGCGCCGCTCCTCTTCGAGGGAGGCCTCGGCCCGCGCGCGCCGCTCGGTCTCCGCGAGCCGCTGCCGCGAGGCGAGGAGGGCGGCGATGAGGGCGCCGAGCAAGAAAGCCGCGGCGAGGCCGGCCGCGTAGAGCACGGTCACGGCGAGTCCTCGGCGGCGCGCGCAAACAGCGCGGTGCTCAGGTATTTTTCGCCGCGGTCGGGGAAGATGGTGACGATGGTGCCGCGCTCGATCTCGCTCGCCACCTTGCGGGCCGCGAGGAGGGCGGCGCCGCTCGACATGCCGGCGAAGACCCCCTCCTCGCGCGCGAGCCGGCGCGCGAGCTCGAAGGCCTCCTCGGTCTCGACCATGATGTGTCGATCGATCTTGGTCGGGTCGTAGATGGCGGGGACGATGGCCTCCTCGAGGTTCTTGAGGCCCTGGATGTAGTGGCCGCGCACCGGGTGGGCGCTCACGATCTTCACGTCTGGCAGGCACTCCTTCAAGGCGAGGCCGACGCCCATGAGCGTGCCGCTCGTGCCGAGCGCGGAGACGAAGTAGTCGAGCTCACCGCCGGTCTGGCGCAAGATCTCGCGCGCGGTGCCTTGATAGTGCGCGAGCTGGTTGTAGTGGTTCGAGAACTGGTCGGGCATGAAGTACTTGCCCGGGTGGAGGCGCAAGAGCTCGCGCGCGTGCAGGATGGCGCCGTCGGTGCCGAGCTTCTGGTCGGTGAGCGTCACCTTGGCGCCGAAGGCGGCGATCATGTGGCGGCGCTCGATCGAGACCGCCTCGCTCATCACGATCTCGACCGCGTAGCCCTTGACCGCGCCGATCATCGCGAGGCCGATGCCGGTGTTGCCGCTCGTGGGCTCGAGGATGGTCTTGCCCCGCGTGAGCGTGCCCTCGCGCTCGGCCTGCTCGATCATCTTGAGCGCGATGCGATCCTTGATGCTGCCCGTGGGGTTCTGGCCCTCGAGCTTTGCGTAGATGCGGACGTTCGGGTTGGGGTTTAAGCGCGAGATCTGGAGCATGGGCGTCGAGCCGATGAGCTCGAGGATGGAGGAGGCCGGGGGCGAGAAGTGTTCTTCCATGGTTGCGTACGGGGCAGATAGCACGAACCGGGCCCTTATGTCGCGCCGTGACCTTCGCGCGCGCGCGCGAAGTCGGCGGCGAGGTCGCGCCCGCGATGGAAGCCGCGCGCGGTGATGAGAGCGAGGGTGTCGAAAGCCGTCTCGATGTCCGCCGCGCTCGCCGCTTTGAGCAGCGCCGCAAGATCGATGTCGTCCTGAGGACGCGCCTTTGCCCGCGACAAGATCTTGAGCGCTAGCAGATGGCCGGGCTGCGCCACGGGCAGCTTTATGCCCGGGAAGATCTCCACCTCCTCGGCGGCGGCCGCAATCTCGCGCTCGACACCAGAGGAGGCGAAGAGCAAGTCCACGACCACCCCTTCAGGGAGCTCAGAATTCTGGCTGAGCCTTACGGTCGCGAGCCTCCTGGCCGACTCTTGCTCTACGATCGCCAACACCTCGTATCCCCGGGTACGAAGCTCCCGCACCAGGTCCTCGGCAGCTCGGTCGCTATCGACCGCGACCGCGAGATCGATGTCGCGGGTGAAGCGCGGCTCCGCGCGGGCGGAGACCGCAAGGCCTCCTATGAGCGCGAACCGACTGCCGGTCGAGCTCAGGTGGGCGATCACGGTCGCGAGGGTCGCCTCGAGGTGTGAGCTCATGGGATCTCGATGACGCGGGAACACGCGGCGTCGACGTCGCCGTGCTCCGCCCCCGGCCGCGAGCGCAGCCATGCGGTCAGCATCCGTTCGACGGCCGCGTCATCGGCTTTCGGAAACCGGCGGCGCAGGTTCTGCCGTTGCAGGCGAACCCCCGCGGCGTGCAGGTCCAGCGCGACGCGCAAGCGCGCCGCGACGAGGCCGAGCTTCGTCTCCATGCGCGCCAGTATAACTCCGCGCCCCCAGGTTTCATATGCCCGCCGCGCTGTGGTACTCGACGGCGCGATGCCAAACGCGCCGCAAGACCAAGCCGCCTTCGAGGTGACCCTGCCTGCGCGCTGGCGGCCGTGGCAGCGCCGCAAGAACCACCTCATCTACTGGGGCGTGCGCGCGCTCGTCGCCGTGCTCACTCGCCTTCCTTATATAGTCGTGAAGATCGCGGCGCGGTCGTTGGCGTGGCTCGCGCTCATTTTGGCAGAGAAGGAGCGAAGGCGCGCCCTCACAAACCTCGCCTCCGCCATGCCAAAGCTCTCGCCTCGCGAGCGGCGGCGGATCGTGCGCGGGATGTTTTTGCACCTCGGTGAGTGCGCGGCCGAGGCCTTGTGCCTGCCCCGTTTTATCGTGGGCGCGACGGCGGTGCGGCTCGCCGAGGCGGAGCGCCGGGTCTTCGACGAGGCGGTCGCGGAGGGCAAGGGCGTGGTGGTCGTCTGCGGTCACATCGGCAACTGGGAGCTGTTCGGGCAGGTGACAGCGCACGCCGGCTACGACATCACGGCCATCGCCAAGCCCACGTACGATCCGCGGCTCACGAGGCTCGTCGCCATGGCGCGCACGCGCTTCGGCCTCAAGATAATCTGGCGCGGGACCGAGCGCGCGGCGCGCGAGATGCTCGCGGTGTTTCGGCGCGGCGGGCTCCTCGCGCTCCTTATCGATCAAGACACCAAGGTGCAGGGCGACTTCGCGCCGTTCTTCGGGCGCCAAGCCTACACCGCCACCGCGCCGGCGACGTTGGCCTTGCGCTTCGATGCCCCTTTGGTCGTGGCGTGGAGCCATCGCGTGGCGGGCGGGCACGCGCTGCGCGTAGAGCGCGTGGAGTATGCGCCGTCGGGTGATCGTGCGGCCGACGTGCTCGGGCTCACCGCTCTTTTGAACGCGAAGCTCGAGGGCGCGATCCGCGCACACCCCGAACAGTGGGTGTGGATGCACGAGAGGTGGCGACGAACGCCCGACGGGTGTGGTACGTGAGATAAACGAGATGCAGAACTTCGTAAGCAATCCCTGGTCCCCGCGCGCGGCGGCGTTCTTGTTGGTGCAGGCGCTGTTGCTGCCCGCCGCGGCGGCGCCTGAGACCGCGGCGAAGGAGCCGCCGATCTCCAAGGCTGCGCTCGCGGGCGAGGGGCCGCTCCTCTTTCGGTGCGACAGCTCGAAGCTTAAGAGCAACCCCAACCGCACCGTGTGCATCGGCAACGTGGTGTTTCGGCGCGGCAACATCCTGGGTTGTTGCGAGAGGTTCGAGGCGGAGCTCGACGAGGAGTGGGGCGCGCGGCAGGCCGTGTGCCAGGGCGACGTGCGGGCGCTTCGGGACCAAGAGCTCATGTGGGCCGAACGGGCTGACTATGTTACGGCTACGGCCGAGCTCGTGCTCGTGGGCAAGCCCCTGGTGCGCCGCGGCGAGAGCGTGATCGAGGGCACGCGGGTGGTGGCGCAAGTCGACGAGGAGCAGGTGCAGATCGAAAAGCCTCGCGGGCGCTTCGTTATGGGTGAGCAGCCGATTGAGCTTAATTTTGCGAAGTATCTCACGGGTGCCTTGCCGTCGCGGTGTCCCTTGCCGCGAGCGCCGCGGAGCGCGCGGCCGTAGCCCCAAAGAGACCATCACGATGACCGTCCTTTGCGCGCAGCACCTCTCCAAGGCCTACAGGCGGCGGCGCGTGGTGCGCGATGTCTCGTTCGAGGTCAGCGAAGGAGAGATCGTAGGGCTGCTCGGCCCGAACGGCGCGGGCAAGACCACGTCCTTCAACATCGTCGCGGGGCTCTTGCCGGCGGACGGCGGTGAGGTGACGCTCGGAGAGCACGCGCTCGGTCGCTTGCCGCTCTATCGCCGCGCGCGGCTCGGGCTCGGGTACTTGCCGCAGGAGCCCACGGTCTTTCGCGGCCTTACGGTGCGCGACAACTTCATCGCGATCTTGCAGGCGCAAGGCCTCACGCGCGAGGCGTGCCGCGCGCGCGCCGAGGAGATAATCAACGACTTCAACCTCGCCACCGTCGC
>CAYXQW010000019.1:0-9694 GCA_964466695.1 uncultured Bdellovibrionales bacterium | reverse complement strand
TGGGCGCGGAGCTCTCGGGGGGCGAGCGGCGGCGCGTGGAGATGGCGCGCACCTTGATCCCTTCGCCGCGCGTGGTGTTGCTCGACGAGCCCTTCGCCGGCGTGGATCCCATCGCGGTGGCCGAGATCAGGGGGTTCATCACGGCGATGCGGGCGCGGGGCATCGGTGTGTTGGTGACCGACCACAACGTGCGCGAGACCTTGCGGATCTGCGATCGGGCCTACATCATCTCCGAGGGGTCGATCTTGCTCGCGGGCACTCCGAAAGAGATCGTCGCCGACGACTTGGCGCGGCGAACGTACTTGGGCGAAGACTTCAAGCTGTGACCAAAAGCCCCATACTCTTTGGAATCACGCGTTCGTTTTCGCTATCATTGTGAAGCGCTCATGGTACTCGAACTAAAGCTCCAACAAAAAATGACGCAGCAACTGGTGATGACGCCCCAGTTGCAGCAAGCGATCAAGCTCTTGCAGCTCTCCCACTTGGAGCTCGTCGACGCCTTGCAGAAGGAGATCGAGGAGAACCCGGTGCTCGAGGAGGGCGAGGGCACGAGCGACGAAGCGTCCGAGCAGGTCGCGGGCGAGCAGGAGCCAGAGGCGAGCGACGACGAAGCTCCGCTCGGCGCCGAGGACCCGGGGAGCGGTGGTGATGGCGCCGAGCCCGAGCCCACGGCCTCGGAGGTCGATCGCGAGATGGACTGGGACGCCTACCTCGAGTCTTACAGCTACTCCTTGCCCGCAAGCGCGGGCGCGGGAGGGCTCGAGGATCTGCCGCCCTTCGAGGCCACGCTCGTAAAGCCGGCGTCGCTCATCGATCACCTGCGCTGGCAGATCCAGATGGGAGGCTTCTCGCAAGAGGAGGCCAGCATCGCGGCCCGCCTCATCGAGGAGGTGAACGAGGATGGCTACCTCGCCCAAGGCGCGGTGGCGAGCGTGGCCGAGGATCTCGAGGTCTTTGCCGAGCAGGTTGAGCTCGTGCTCGGGGAGCTGCAAAAGCTCGATCCGCTAGGGGTGCTCGCGCGCGACCTGCGAGAGTGTCTGCTCGTGCAGGCGGCCTATCGCACGCGGGAAGATCCGCTCGTCATGCGCATCATCGACGTGCACCTCCCAAACGTCGAGAAGCGCAGCTACGGCGTCATCGCCAAGGATCTCGGCGTCTCGCTCGAGGAGGTCGTCGCGGCGGTCAAGGTGATCGCGCACTTAGAGCCGCGCCCGGGGCGGGCGTACTCCGATCGCGAGCCGCAGTACATCTCGCCCGATATCTACGTCTACAAGGTAGGGGATGACTACGTCATCCAGCAGAACGAGGACGGCCTGCCGCGCTTGCGGGTCTCGAGCTACTACCGCGACGTGATGGCGAGCTCGCTCGGTAACACCAAGAGCTACATCCAGGAGCGTTTGCGCAGCGCCACGTGGCTCATCAGATCGATTCACATGAGGCAGCGCACGATTTATAGGGTCATGGAAAGTATTTTGAAGTTTCAGCGCGACTTTTTTGATAAGGGACCGGCGCACTTGAAGCCGCTCATCCTCCGGGAGGTCGCGGCAGACCTGGACATGCATGAGTCGACGATCTCGCGCGTCACGACCAACAAGTACGTCCATACGCCGCAGGGAATCTATGAGCTCAAATACTTTTTCAACTCATCCATCAACTGTACGGGCGGCGACAGTATCGCCAGCGAGTCGGTGCGTGGTCACATACAACGGTTAGTCGATGAAGAAGATCCGAGCGCCCCGTATTCCGACCACGACATCGTCGTCTTGCTCAAAAAGAGCGGGATCGATATCGCGCGGCGCACCGTGGCCAAGTATCGTGAGATGCTCAAGATCCCATCGTCGCAGAGGCGGCGCAAGTTGTATTGAGCCTCCCACGCAAAGGCGGGGGGCAAGGCTGGTGGTGCAGTGAAAATCGTCGACATACTAAAGCCGAGCGCGATCGTCGCAGAGCTCGTCGCTACCGATAAAGATGGCTTGATCAAGGAGCTGGCGACGCACCTGTGCCGCACCTGTCCCGAGCTTAAGGGCACTTCCGAGGCCGTCTTCAAGGCGCTCGTCGCCCGGGAGCTGCTCGGGTCGACAGGGGTCGGCGAGGGGGTGGCTATACCTCACGCCAAGATCCCCGGGCTCGGCTCTCTCGTCGCCGCCTTTGGACGGTGTCTGCGCGGCGTCGCTTTCGACGCGATCGACGGCCAGCCGGTCCGCCTCGTCTTCGTCTTGCTCGTGCCCGAGAACTCGGCGGGGGCGCACTTGAAGGCGCTCGCGCGGATCGCGCGCCTGCTAAAGAGCTCGGGGTTTCGTGATCGACTTTTGGGGCTCCCGGATGTTACGGCTATGTACGAGGCGTTCGTGGAAGAGGACGCCAAATATTAGGCCGCGTACTTAAAAGGCAGGCGCGTGGCGTTCAAATGAGGCCGTCGTGAAGATTCTGACCAAGGCGCTGCACGAGGACACGCAATTCAACCTCGGCATAGAGCTGCTCGCGGGCGCGGCGGGCTTGAGTCGCGTGATCGACCATCCGCGCGTGCAGAAGCCTGGCCTCGCGCTCGCGGGCTTCGTGCAGTCGATAAGGCCGAACAGGCTCCAGATCTTGGGCCGCACCGAGATCGAGTACCTCAAGACCATGGAAGGCCCTGGTCAGAACGCGGCCATCGACAAGCTCTTCAACTCCGGGCTCGCGGGGGCGGTGGTCACGACCGGGCTTGCCCCTGTCCCGGCGCTGATCGAGGCCGCCGAGCGCTACGCGGTGCCGTTGTTTCGCTCGCACCTCTCCTCGGGCGCGTTCATCACGCGGGTGCACGATTTTTTGGAGGAGCGCCTCTCGCCCGAGGTGGCCCTGCATGGGGTGTTGCTCGATGTGTTCGGCGTCGGGGTGTTGCTCACCGGACCTTCGGGCATCGGTAAGAGCGAGTGCGCGTTGGACCTCGTGCTGCGCGGCCATCGTCTGGTGGCCGACGACGTCGTGCTCATCAAGCAGCGTAAAGACCAGCTCACGGGCAGCGGCTCGCCGGTCACGCGCCATCATATGGAGGTGCGGGGCCTCGGCATCATCAACGTCAAGGATCTCTTCGGCGCGGCGTCGGTGCGCGAGCGCAAGCGGATCGAGCTCGTGGTGGAGATGGTGGCCTGGCAGGCCGACACCACCTACGACCGCACCGGCATCGAAGATCAATACGAGCACATCCTCGAGGTCTCGGTCGCCAAGGTGCGGTTGCCCATAAGCCCGGGGCGCAACGTGGCCTCGATCGTCGAGGTGGCGTCGCGCGATCTTCTGCTCAAGCTGCAAGGGCACAACGCGGCCAAGCTCTTTCGCGAGGCTCTGGAGCGGCGGCTCGCGGCCTCCGACGAGCAAGAAGCGGCGGAGGTCGAGTGATGGCCCTGTCCATCCTCCTCGTCACCGGGCAGTCGGGCTCCGGTAAATCTACGGCGGTGCGCGCCCTCGAGGATCAAGGCTACTTCTGCATCGACAACTTGCCGGTGGCGCTCGTCAAAGACCTCATCCGCGTGCTCGACAGCGAGGCCTCGGTTATGCGCCTGGCGCTGGTGATGGACGTGCGCGAGCGCAAGTTTTTGAGCGAGGGGCCGGAGGTGGTGGCCGAGCTTCGCCAAAGCGGCGCGGACGTGCGCGTGATCTACCTCGACGCCAAGGAGGAGGCCGTGATCAGGCGCTACTCCGAGACCAGGCGGCGCCACCCCCTCGATGACGGCTGCGGTCTGCTCGAGGCGATCGAGCGTGAGCGCGAGATCTTGTCGCCCTTGCGCGAGCTCGCCGACGAGACGATCGACACCTCGGCGATGTCGCCGCACGAGCTGCGCGCGCGCGTGATCGCGGGGCTCTCTGGGGCGGCCGACGCGGACGCCTTGCGCGTGACCCTCATGTCTTTCGGGTTCAAGCACGGCGTTCCGCTCGAGGCCGACATGGTGCTCGACGTGCGTTTTTTGCCTAACCCCTACTTCGAGCCGCGGCTGCGCGAGCGCACGGGGCTCGACGACGAGGTCGCCGCCTTCGCCTTGGGCGCGGTTGCGGCCGCGGAGTTTTTAGCTCTAGCCGAGGGCTTCCTCTCGTTTCTGATCCCGCAGTATCGGCGTGAAGGTAAGCGTTATCTCACGGTGGCGATAGGGTGTACGGGCGGTCGTCATCGCTCGGTGGCGGTAGCGGAGGCGTTGCGCCGTCGCCTCGTCACCGAGGTGCCTGTCGCGACGAAGCATCGCGACATTTGAGCGAAGGAGTGTGCGACGTGATCGGTGTAGTCGTAGCGGCACATGGTAATCTCTCCGAGGCGCTCGTCGAAGCGGCTCGGCTCGTGGTCCCATCGGCGGAGAAGGTGCACGCCGTTAGCATCGCGCAGAATGACGACTCCAAGACCATCGAGGCGAACCTGCGCGCCGCCATCGCGGCCGTGGGTTGCGACGCGGTGCTCATCCTCACCGACATGTTCGGCGGATCGCCCTCGAACATCGGGCTCACGTTGCATGAGGTGGGCAAGGTCGAGGTGCTCACGGGCGCGAACTTGCCCATGGTCATCCGCGCCTTGCAGCTCGGCCGCCGCGGGTACGAGCTCGGCGTCGCGGCCCGCGAGGTCAAGGAATACGGCGCGCGGGCCATCGCGGTGGCGAGCGAGGTGCTCGCCGCGCCTTCGCACGAGGAGAAGAAATCGTGAGCGCCAAGGCTCGTCGTGAGGTCGTGATCACCAACGATCTCGGGATGCATCTGCGCGCGGCGGGCGTCTTGGTGCAGCTCGCGGGACGTTATCGCGCGGAGATCGTGATCGAGCGTGATGGGATGCAGGTCGATGGCAAGAGCATCATGAGCGTGCTCTCGCTCGCGGCGGGCAAGGGCTCGAAGCTCTGTATCTGCGCCTCGGGCGATGACGCCGAGGAGGCCGCGCAGAACATCTGTGAGCTCATCGAACGAGGTTTCGGGATCAGCCCATGAGCAGCGAGCCGAGCGTCTTTCGCGGCATCGGCGCCTCGACCGGCGTGGCCATCGGCCGGGCCTTCTTGCTCGATCGGCGGCAGGTGCGTGTCCCGCGCTATCACGTCCAGCCCGACCAGGTAGACTACGAGATCTCACGGCTCGAGGGGGCCGTCGAGTCGATCCGCGGCCGCTTCGTCGGCGGCGGGGTCGATCACAACGCCATCCTCGAGGCGCACGAGATGATGCTGCGCGACAGCGCCATGCTCGAGGAGGCCATCGAGCTCATAAAGAGCGAGCTCGTCAACGCCGAGTGGGCGATCAACCGAGTCCTCACGCGCATTCGCGGGTTGTTCGAGCGGGTCACCGACGCTTACTTTCGCGAGCGCCGCGGCGACATAGACTTCGTCGGTGAACGCCTGCTGCGTAACCTCGTGGGCCAGACCCCCGATCTCGCCGACGTGGCGCACTTGGACAACGGCACCATCGTGGTGGCGCACGATCTCTCGCCCGTGGATACGGCGCTCTTGTCTCGCCACCGGGTGACCGCCTTCGTCACCGAGGTCGGCGGCAAGACCTCGCATACCTCGATCATCGCGCGGGCGCTCGAGGTGCCTGCCGTCGTCGGCGTCCACGGCATCGTCGAGGCCGCCGGGAGCGGCGATCTGTTGGTGGTGGACGGCGTCGAGGGTGTGGTGGTGCTACGGCCGAGTCGCGCGCAGCTCGAGCAAGGTCGCGAACGGAGCGAGCAGTTTCGGGTGATGAACCTCGATCTGCTCGAGGCGAAGTCGCAGCCGGCGTGCACCCGGGACGGGCACGCCGTCACCGTCGCGGGGAACATCGAGCTGCCGAGCGAGGTGGCCTCCGTCTTGGCTCGCGGGGGCGAGGCGATCGGTCTTTATCGCACCGAGTTCATCTTCCTCGGTCGCACCGCGCCGCCGGGCGAGGAGGATCATTATCGCAACTACGCTTTGGTCTTCGATGAGATGGGCGATCGGGTGGTGACCGTTCGCACGCTCGACCTCGGCGGCGACAAGCTCTTCAACCCGAAGGGCCACGAGGCCGAGCCCAACCCGGCGCTCGGCTTACGCGCCATTCGCTATTGCTTCGAGCACCCGGATCTGTTCGAGGCGCAGATCGCCGGCTTGTTGCGCGCGGCGACGCGGGGCCGCTTGCGCTTGTTGCTGCCCATGGTCTCCGGGGTCGGCGAGCTGCGTATGGCCAAGGAGATCATCGCGAGCGTCGCAGAGAGGCTCGAGCGGGAGGGCAAGGACTTCCAGCGCGACGTCCCCATAGGCGCCATGATCGAGGTCCCGAGCGCCGCCATCACCGCCGACGTGCTGGCCAAGGAGTGCGACTTCTTCGCGGTGGGGACGAACGATCTCATGCAGTACCTGCTCGCGATCGACAGGACCAACGAGCGCGTCGATTACCTGTACCACCCTCTGCATCCGGCCATGCTCAAGACGCTCGCTACCGTCACCGCGGCGGCGAGGGATGCGGGCATCGGCGTCTCGGTGTGCGGCGAGATGGCCGGCGACGCCGATCACGTCCCCATCTTGATCGGCCTCGGCTTCAACCAGCTCTCGTGTAACGCGGCGGCGATCCCGAAGATCAAGCGCATGGTGCGCGCGCTCACGCTCGATGATTGTCAGGATCTCGCGCGCGAGGCCCTCGCTTGCAAGACGCACCAAGAGATAGACGAGCTCATGCGTGGCTTCTTGCAGACCAAGGTGCAGGATGGCCCCGCGCGGTGGGACACGGTCGAGTTATAGCACCGCTCATGTGGGTTGATCTCGCTCGGGTAGCGATGGGGGGATTGGGGGGAGCTTTCGGCTCCCCCCACGTGAGGCGCGCATAGGCGCGCCGGAACGCTCACTGCGGCGAACCCAAGTCCCGAAATCAGAATCAACCAACGTGAGCGCCGCAGTGAGGGCCGAAGAAGTCCTTGATGGAGTTGTAGATCGCCTCTTTGCTCGAGATCTCCGAGGTGAGCACCTGCTCATGGTCGCCGAAGGCCTCGCGGAGGTCCTTGATGAACTGGCCCGAGCCGTAGGGGCTCTCGACCTGCCCGTAGCAGAACACGTTGGCGCGGGGCAGGAGGCGCTCGCGCAAGATGGTCATGCACAGCCGCGTGTCGTCGACCGACCAGTTGTCGCCGTCCGAGAAGTGGAACGGGTAGAGGTTATAGTCGCTCACCGGGTAGTCGGCCTCGCAGATCGCGGCGGCGAGCTCGTAGGCGCTCGAGATCATGGTGCCGCCCGACTCGCGCGAGTGGAAGAAGGTGTCGCGGTCCACCTCCCGCGCCGCGGCGTCGTGGATGAGAAAGCGCGTCTCGACGCCCTTGTACTGCGAGCGCAGCCAGGTATCGATCCAGAAGGACTCGATACGCACGATCTCTTTTTGCTCGTCGCCCATCGAGCCCGAGACGTCCATCATGTAGATGACGACGGCGGAGACCTCGCGCTCGGTCTTGATGCGAAAGGAGCGGTAACGCCGGTCGTCGTGGGTGGGGACGACCACGGGCCGCTTCGGATCGTAGGTGCCCATGATGAGCTGGCGGCGGAGCGCCTGCTTGAAGGTGCGGCGAAAGTGGCGGAGCGACTCAGGTCCCGCGCGCTGCACCCCCGTGTAGCGCGTGCGCTGCGAGACGATGCGATCCTTGCCCTTCGGCACGATGCGCGGCAGCTCGAGGGCCTCGCCGAGCATTTGCGCGAGCTCCTCGAGCGAGACCTCGACCTCGAGCGGGTGCTCGGCGCTCACGTCGCCTGCCTCGTGACCTTGGCCTCCCGGCTGTACGTTGCCGGGTGCGAGCACCGTGCCCACCTCGCCCTCGCCCTGACCGACGCCGCCGGTGTCGCGGTGGCCGAACTTGAAGCGGGGCAGGTCTATCTCTGGCAGCGGGATCGAGACGAGGTCCTTGCCCTGCTTGCCGATGAGCTCGCCGCGCGAGATGTACTTCTTGAGCTCCTGCTTGATCTTGCCCCGCACTATCTGGCGAAACCGCGCGTGGTCTTGGTGGATCTTCAAGGCTAGTCCTTGGTGTCACCGCGCGCGAAGATGGACGCGACGAAGTTGAGCACGTCGGTGGCGCAGATGTCGCAGTAGTCGTAGTTGCGGATCATGCGCTGCTTGACCACGGCGATCTTCTCCTGCGTCTCGCGGTCGACCACGTTCGAGACCAGCGTGGTCAGCTTGATCGAGTCCTTCTGGTCCTCGAACAGCTTGAGCTCGAGCGCGCGGTGCAGGCGCTCGTTGGTGTGGAAGTCGAACCTCTTGCCGTCGACCGCGAGGGCGCCGATGTAGTTCATGATCTCGCGCCGGAAGTCGTCCTTGCGGCTCTCGGGGATGTCGATCCGCTCCTCGATCGAGCGCATGAGCCGCTCGTCGGGCTCCTCGAACTGACCGGTGTACTTGTTCTTCACCCGCTCCTTCTGCGTGTAGGCCTTGATGTTGTCGATGTAGTTCGCGCACAGCTTGCCGATGGCCTCCTCGTCGGCCGAGATCGCCCGCTGCACCTCGTTCTTCACCATGTCCTCGTACTCTTGCTTCACGAGGGTGATGAGCTCGCGGTAACGCTTCTTGTCCTCCTCGCGGGTAATGAGCGAGTGCGACGCGAGCCCCGCGTCGAGCTCGTTGAGCAGCAAGAAGGGGTTGATGCAGCCCTCGGCCTTGTCGGAGACGAGGGCGTTCGAGATCTTGTCCTGGATGTAGCGCGGCGAGATCCCGTCCATCCCCTCGCGCGGCGCCTCTTTACGCAGCTCCTTCACCGAGTCTTCGGTGTAGCCCGGCAGCGTCTTGCCGTTGTAGAGCTTGAGCTTCTGCAGGAGCAGGAGGTTGCTCTTCTTGGGCTCCTCGAGCCGCGTCGCCACCGCCCACATGGCCGCCATCTCGAGCGTGTGCGGGGCGACGTGCTTGCCGCGGATCTTACGCGCCGAGTAGTCCTTCATGTAGATCCGGGTCTCCTCGGCGAGCTTGGTGATGTAAGGAATGTCGATCTTCACCGTGCGATCGCGCAAGGCCTCCATGAACTCGTTGTCCAAGAGCTTGCGGTACTCGGCCTCGTTGGTGTGCCCGATGATCACCTCGTCGATGTCGGTCTGGGCGAACTTCTTCGGCTTGATCTTGTGCTCCTGCGAGGCGCCGAGCAGGTCGTACAAGAAGGCCACGTCGAGCTTCAACACCTCGATGAACTCGATGATGCCGCGGTTGGCGATGTGGAACTCACCGTCGAAGTTGAAGGCCCGCGGGTCGGACTCGCTGCCGTACTCGGCGATCTTGCGGTAGTTGATGTCGCCGGTGAGCTCGGTCGAGTCCTGGTTCTTCTCGTCCTTGGGCTGAAAGGTGCCGATGCCCACGCGGTCTTTCTCGCTCAAGATGAGCCGCCGCACCTTGATGTGCTTGACCACGCTCTGAAAGTCGCCCTTGTAGCGGCGCAAAAGCGAGCTGAAGACGAAGCGGCACGCCGGACAGAGCTCGCCGGCCACGTTGACTTGCACCTCGGCGGAGCCGAGCTTGAGATCCTTGATCGCGCGCGCGCGCCACTCGAGGGGGATGAGCTTGAGCGGCTCCTCGTGCATGGGGCAAGGCATGTGCTCGTGCTCGAGCGTGCCGTTTTCCTTACGCTCGTCGAGGTCCCAGGCGAAGGTGTAGAGCGCCCCCACGGGCTTCTGCGAGTAGAGCTCGAGGCCCTTCTTGAGCCGCCGCGCGATGGTGCTCTTCGAGGAGCCGACAGGTCCGTGCAGCAAGATGACCCGCTTCTCGGTGCCGTAGGAGAGCG
>CAYXQW010000018.1:2114-16092 GCA_964466695.1 uncultured Bdellovibrionales bacterium | reverse complement strand
GAGCTTCGACCTCGAGCACACGCACGGCGCGGTGGCGGTGGGCGCGTGCTTGCAAGCGCGCGCCGAGCTTTACGCGAAGCTCGCCCTCGATCCTCGGCTCGCCGCGGTCGCCCCCAAAGACCTGCTCTTCTTCGATCTCGAGACCACGGGGCTCGCCGGCGGCACCGGCACGCTGCCGTTCCTCGTAGGCCTCGGGTTCTTCGCCGAGGGACGCTTTTGCGTCGAGCAGCTCTTCTTGCCGCGCCCGGGGGAGGAGGCGCCCATGCTCGCGCACCTTCGCGCGCGCTTCGCGAAGGCCGCGGCCCTCGTCAGCTTCAACGGCAAGAGCTTCGACTGGCCGCTCTTGCGCACACGCTTTATGCTCAACCGCGTGGCGCTCCCGAAGATCTCGCTCCATCTAGACCTCTTGCACACGGCGCGCCGGGTCTTTCGCCGCCGCCTCTTGGGAGCCCGCCTCGGCACCATCGAGCGCGAGGTGCTCGGCTACGAGCGCGAGGGCGACATCGACGGCGCCGAGATCCCCGCGACCTATTTCGGCTACCTCCGAAGCGGCGACGCCTCGCCGCTCGCGCCCGTCTTCCACCACAACGTCCTCGATCTTCTGGCCCTCGCCGCCTTGCTCGCGCGACTCTCCGAGATGTTCGCGAGCATAACCTGCGCCGATCCGCGGGATCAGCTCGGCCTCGCCGAGAACGCCGCGCGCGCTCGCGACGACGACCGGGCGCTCGCGTTCGCGCGCGACGTCACCTCGCGCTCCTCGGGCCGCTACGCGCGCGAGGGGCTCGTGCTCGCCGCGAAGGTGCACAAGCGACGCGGCGACTACGCCGAGGCCGCGCGCCTCTTCGAGCAGGCGCTCGCGGAGGACGGCACGGACGCCGCGCGCGCCCACCTCGAGCTCGCCAAGCTCTACGAGCACCGCCTGCACGATCGCGCCCGCGCGCTCACACACGCGCGGTGCACCGTCCCCGCCGAAACTCCGCCCGCGTGCGCGCACCGCTTGGCGCGCCTCGCCCGGCACCTCGACGTCGAGGAGCGGCGCTGATGCGTCTTGCGAGCGCGCTTGCGATCTCGGGCGCCACCATGGCCTCGCGCGTGCTCGGCCTCGTGCGCGACCAGCTCTTCGCCGCCCTCATCGGCGCCAACCGCTTCTCGGACGCCTTCGTCGTCGCCTTCCGCATCCCGAACCTCTTGCGCGACCTCTTCGCCGAGGGCGCGCTCTCCTCGGCCTTCGTCCCGACGTTCGCCAAGGTCGAGCACGACCGCGGCCGCGAGGCGGCCTATCGCCTCTCCGGCACCCTCATCGGGCTCATACTCATCGTGGTCGGCCTCCTCTCGTTGCTCGGGGCTCTCTTCGCCGCGCCCATCGTCGCGTTCTTGGCGCCCGGCTTTCAGCAAGACCAGATCGAGCTCGCCGCGGGCCTTGTGCGCATCATGATGCCGTTTCTCCTGCTCGTATCGCTCTCGGCCGTGGCGATGGGCATGCTCAACGCCCAGCAGCGCTTCACCGCGCCCGCCCTGGCCCCCGCGGCCTTCAACGTGGGCTCGATCGTGGCCGGCGTGAGCATCTACCTCCTCGGCTACGAGCCGCGGCTCGCGGTGGTGGGCTGGTCGATCGGCGCCTTGCTCGGCGGGGTGTTGCAGCTCTTGGTGCAGGTGCCGGCGCTCTGGCGCCTGGGCTTTCGCTTCAAGGTGAGCCTGTCGCGGATGAGCTTACGCGACCCCGGGATAAGACGCATCGGCGGCCTGATGGCGGCGGCGTGGGTGGGCCTCTCGGCGACGGAGATCAATATCCTCGTCAACACCATCTTCGCGAGCAAGGTCGAGAGCGCGACCACGTGGCTACAGATGGCCTTCCGGCTCATGCAGCTCCCGCTCGGGGTCTTCGGCGTGGCCATCGCCACCGTGGCCGGCGTCGGCGTCGCGCGCCTCGTGGCCGCGGGCAACATGGCGAAGGTGCAAGAGACGCTCGGCGCGGCTTTGCGCCTGGTGGCGTTCTTCACCTTGCCGAGCATGGCCTTGCTCATGACGCTGGCCGCGCCCATCATCTCGCTCATCTACGAGCACGGGCGCTTTGGCGCCGGCGACACGGCGGGCACGGCGGCCGCGCTCGTCTGCTACGCGCTCGGGCTCTACTCCTACGCCGCGGTCAAGGTCCTGGCCCCGGCCTTCTACGCGGTGGGGGCCGCGCGCGTGGCGGTTGTGGGCAGCATCCTCGGCATGCTGGCGAACGTCTTGCTCAACGTGACCTTGTTCCCCGTGCTGAGTTATCGCGGGGTGGCCATCGGCACGTCGCTCGCGGCGACGGTGAACCTCACGTGGCTCTTGCTCGTCTGGCGCCGCCGCTTCGGAGGCTTCGCCATGGCGCGGCTCTATCGCCAGGGCTCGTCTGTGCTCCTCGCCGCCGTGGCCACGGGCGGTGCCGCCTACCTCGTCTGGCGCGGCCTCGACGCCTCGATCGGCGTGATAGGCCTTTGGCGTCAGCTCTTGCTCGCGCTCGTACCTCTCACGGTCGGCGGGGTCGTCTATCTGGCGATGGCGCGGGTCTTGCGGATCGAGGAGCTCGAGCAGATCCGGCGCTCTCTTACGCGAAGACGCGCCGCGGTCAAACCACCGGCGTCGCCTTGATCGCCGCCTTGCCGTTCTTGACGTACACCTGGAAGGTCACGTCCTTGCAGCGATGGCGCGCCACCACCGCGGCGCGGCTCTCGCTCAAGCGACCCGCGAACTTGTCGAACGGCAGCTCAGCGTTCTCGCCATTTTCTTTGCGCACCCGCAAGAAGTCCTCGTAGACCTCGCGATAATGCGCCTCCGCGCCGACGGCGCCCGTGACCACCACCGTCGCGTCCCCGGGGATGGGGGGCGGCCTTTGCAGGCTCATGGGCGGCGGCATGGGCGCCTTGGTGAGCAGCGGCGGCTTCGGGGCCTCCAGCGGGGCGGGCTCTTCTTCAGGCTCCGCCGCGTCGGCGGCCGCCACACTCTCGACCTCGCGCGGCTCCTTGGGCGCGGGCTCGGCTTCGTCGGCGATCGACTCACCCGGCGGCCCTTCCTCACGGGCAAACACGATCAGGGTCTTGTCCGAGGACTCACCGCCAATCGCCACCGAGCCATCGCTGTTCACCATGATCTGCGCGACGCGCGTCTCGGCGTCGGCGTCGGTGAAGCCACCCTTGGGCGGCGGCGTCCTCTCGTCGTCGGCGAAGTCGTCGAAGGGCCCGATCGATGAGTCATCCCCCGTCGCGGCCTCCACGGGCGCGAACGAAAGCTCGGCTTCGGGCGGCAAAGAGAAACCGCCAGGTGGCGTCAAAAGATCGAGCCTCGACTCATGCTCAGACGCGGCAGGTACGCTCGGCCCTTCCAGGGCGGCGGGCACGCGTCCGACGGCGAAGAGCAACAAAGCGGCCTGGAGCAGAAAGAGCAGCGCCCCGAGCGCGAGCACAAAGCGTTGCAGGCTCACGGTCTCTTCGTAAATACCGGTCATGGACTTGACCACCACGCCGTCGACGTTCACCAACGTCCCGATCGAAAAACGGCGCCCCCATAGCCCCGGACCTATCTTGTCGGCCTCGCGGGCCAGCTCGGCCGCGCTCGCCTCGAGCCCAGAGGCGAAGAACGGCGCCGTAACTTCTTGCCGCACCAAGAGCTGCAATCTGTCTACGATCTTACCTGCAACATCGTAGGCGGGCGGCGCCTCGCCGAGGATCACGCGACCACCGCTCACGACGAAGGCGGAGGAAGAAAAGCTCGCGGGCAGCTCGACCAGGCGCTTCTCCACCACCACCACCCCGGCGATCTTGCCCTTGTGCATCACCGGCGCGGCGGCCAACCCATAAATGCCCCCGTCGAGCAGAACCACGGTGCTGCCCGTTACCCCGATCATGGCCTGGCCCACGAGGGCAGAGACCTCGGGGGCGAGCGCCACGCGCGGGCGCCCCTCGAGCTCTTCTCGCGGCGCGACCGCGGTCGCCCCAACCGGCAACAACGGAGACTCCGAGACGAGCACCGCGTTCTCCTCACCCACGATCGCGAGCGCCGAGAGGCTCGGCTCGGCCGCGTGAAACTCGCGCGCCCGCTGCTGTAGCTTCGCCTCGAGGTCGGCTACCCGATCCCCCAGGGCCGGCGGCGCGAGCGCGACGCGCCCCAGGGCCTCCTTGGCCACCTCGTATTGCTTGAGCTCGAGCGCCAACCCCGAGGTCGCCCACTTGGTCGCGATCTCGGTGAGCCCGGCGTCGAGGTACATGAGCCGCGCCTCCAAGGTGCGGGCATCGTCTACGAGCCCTTGCAGTCGTGCGCCGAGGCGCTGGCCCTCGAGCCGCGCCACCGTGCGCAAGGACAACACCACGACCGAGGTCACGATGACCAGGCTCAAGATTATGAGGGTTATTCTTTTCAACATGGGGCCGTAGGCATATCAGAGCTGGCAAAAGCTCCCGCTTCGGGCGCCCGCCAATTAACGCCCCACAAAGAACCCACCGACAAATACAAAAACCCGAAAGCAAACAACGATAAAAACGGGACCCCGACCACGCTGCCCGAGGCTAGCGCCAAGAGCGCGCCGCCGAGCAGGTAGCTGCCGAGCAAGAGCTCGAGGATCGCCTGCCAATCGGCGCGCACTACATATCCGGGGTCGTCGATCGCGGCGATTTGCCGGCCGTCGAGCTTGGGGGTGCGGTTGAACTCGGAGGGCCGCGAGAACAACGCGCCCAAGACGGCGCGCGTGTTGTTGACCGCCATCGCGATGCCGAGAGCCAGGACCATGGGCAGATAACGAAGCGAGCGCTTGTCGGCCCCCACGCGCCGCTCGGCGAGCACGTAGAACACCCCGATCGAAGTGGTGGAGACGAGGAAGAACGCGACGTTGATGACGAGCGCCACCCACAAGGGCGCCTGGAGCGCGACCATGTTGACCCAGGGCATGAGCACGATGAGCAACAAGACCACGGGGTAGGCGAAGTTGGCCGCGATGTGGAACAAGGCCTCGAAGCGAATGCGCCAGGGGAGCCCGCTCGCGAGGATGCGCTTGCCGAGCACCATCGTGGTTTGAATGGAGCCCTTGGCCCAGCGGTGCTGCTGGCACTTGAAGGCCTTGACGTCGGCGGGCAGCTCGCCCTTCACCTCGACGTCCTCACGATAGACGAAGCGCCATCCACGAAGCTGCGCGCGATAGGAGAGCTCCAGGTCCTCGGTGAGCGTGTCCCCCGACCACCCGCCCGCGTCATCGATCGCCGCGCGCCGCCAGATCCCCGCCGTGCCGTTGAAGTTGAAGAAGCACCCGCGCGCGAAACGGCCGCCGTGCTCGTTCGCGAAGTGCGCGTCGAGCATGATGGCCTCGGCCTGCGTGAGGATCGACTCCTCGCGGTTGGCGTGCCCCCAACGCGCTTGCACCATGCCGACCTTCGCGTCGCGAAACTCCGGCACGAGGCGGCGCAGCATATCTCGCGGAGGCAAGAAGTCGGCGTCGAAGACCGCCACGAGCTGTGCGCTCGACAAACCGAGGCCATGCGCCAAGGCCCCGGCTTTGTATGAAGCGCGGTTGTTGCGGCGCACGTGCTCGATGGCCACGCCAGCCCGGCGCCACTCGTTCACCGACGCCGCTACGAGAGCGCTCGTGCTGTCGGTCGAGTCGTCGAGGACCTGGATCGTGAGCTTGTCGCGCGGATAGTCGAGCCGACAGGCATAGTCGATGACGCGCGCCGCGACGAAGCGCTCGTTGTAGAGCGGGAGCTGCACGAGGACGCTCGGCCACACCGAGGGCTCCTCGGTGACGGGGCGGCGGCGGTGGCGCCAGGCGACTATGGCGAGGTGGAGCCTGTGCAGCGCCACTACCGACAGGAACAAGATGAGCACGAGATAGATGGCGACAAAAGTCGTTTCAGTAGCGGTCATTGTCGTTGATTCTCAAACAAGTTGGCTCCCTTGCGAGAGCGGTTCTCCGAAACAGGTACGCCAGACACCGAGCCGAGGTCCTGGCTACGTAAAAAATCCAGCAAGGCCTCAGTCTTCGACGAAAACTCCGGCTCTTTGAAGAGCCTGCGGCTCATGCTGATAACTCTACGATATTCTAGAGACAAGCGGTGGCACGTTTCGCACTTGCGGACATGAGCCTCAAGCTTATCACGATCCTGGTGACCGAGCGTGCCTTCCGAGAGCCGAAAGAGCGCCTCGGCGGTCTCCTGACAACTAAGCGTCTCCATTTTTCTCCCCAAAATAGCGGTTCAGCGCGTCGCGCACGAACATGCGTGAGCGGTGCAGGCGCGCCTTGACCGTCGGCAAGGTGAGCCCCAAAGTCTGCGCGACCTCGTCGTTGCTCAAGCCCTCGACGTCCCGCAGCAAGAGCACCAGCCGATATTTCTGGGGCAATTCGGCGATCGCCGCCTCCATCCGGCTCGTGACCTCCTTTTCGAGGAGCTTCTCCTCGGGCTGGCGCATCCAGTCTCCAGAAGGCCATAACGGTGCGCGTCGCGCCGAGGACTCCTCGCACGGCAGCTCCTCGAGCGAGAGCTGCGGCTTGCGACGCTTCGCGCGCAACGACATGAGGGCGCTGTTGGCCGCGATGCGAAAGATCCAACTGCCGGGCGAGCTGTCCTGGCGGAACGAGCGCAACCCTCTGTGGATCCGCAAGAAGGTGTCTTGCACCACCTCCTCGGCTTCGTGTCGATCTTTCGTCATGCCCAAGGCGAGCCTGTAGATGCGAGCGTGGTAACGCCGCACGAGCGCTTCGAAAGAGGAGTAGTCCCCCTCTTTGGCCGCGACCAAAAGCTCGCGATCGCTTCTCGATAACGGCAACTCCAAGGCTCGCTCCATCTGCGGGCCGACCGTACGTTCTCCTACGGCATCGCGTCAAGTCGTTGCTTGGCCTTGCGATACCTGGCGTCGGAGGAGGGCAGGAGCTTGAGCACGAGCTTGTAGCGGTCCTTGGCCTTCGCAGGATCTTTTTGCTCCATGCGCTCGGCCTCGGCGAGCAGCGCGTCGGTCTGCCCCGCCATCATCGCGAGGCGCCGCCGCGTGGCCTCGTGGTTGCGATTATAGAGGAGCGCGTCGCGAAAGCTCGCGAGCGACTCGGTGTAGCGATCGAGCACCCAGTAGTCGCTGCCGCGCATGAAGTACATGTCGGCGAGCTTTTTGCGTACCTCGTCACGCAGCGTGGAGAAGAGCTCGCCCGTGATCTTGGCCTCGAGGGTCTTGCAGCGCAAGAGACCGCGGATGGCGTCATCGACGCGCTTGGCCTCGTAGGCAGCCGTGGCGTCGGCGTAGATGGCCTGGAATTGCTTCATGTCGGAAAGGAGCGGGCTCTTCTTGCCCGGCGCGCTGCTCGCGAGTCGAGCGACGGCCTCACCGACCTTGCCCGCGGCGAAGAGCTTCACGGCGTCTTGGGCTATGGCCTCGGCCTCGGCCTCAGCCTCGGCGGCCGCGAGCTTCTCCTCGGCGCTCGGCGTGCGCACAGCGACGGTCCGTCGCACCGGCTCCTGGGATTTACGGGCGCTCTGCATGAGCTCTGAGACCTCGGGGCGATTCGGGAGCACCGCCTCGACGGTCGCCAGGACATCGAGCGCCTCCTGCGCCTTGCCCTCCGCGATGAGCTTGCGCGCCACCTCCACGCGCTTTTGCAGCTCGGCCTCGATCTCGCGCACCAGGGCCTTCGCCTCCTCGGTGTAGGACGAGTCGGAGATCGCGCTCGCGTTGGTGTAGGCCGGCAGCAGCTCGACACGCTCAAACGCCGCGCGCGCCGCCGCGAGCCGCTGCCCGAAGGCCTTTTCCTTCGCGATGCGCTCGAGGTAACTATGGCCCGACTCGCTCGAAGGCTCGAGCGTCAAGAGCGCGTTGAACTGGGCCTGCGCCTCCGGCCACTGACGTTTTTCGAAGGCCTCGACCCCGGCGGCGAAGTACTGCGCGGAGCTCGGCTGCGCCGAGGCCTGCGCCCTGTGCCGCACGTAGGTCACGCCGAGGCCGATGGCCAAAGCCCCGAGCAAGATAGCGATGCTCACGAGCACGTACGTCAAAATCGACGAAGCCTCGGCGGCCTCCTCCTCCGGCGCGAGCGCGGGGACATCCTCCACCGCGCGGGGGGCGAGGTGCAGCTCGCGGAGCTTCTCGAGATCGGCGGCCGCGCAATATACGAAGCGGATCTTGCCGAAGGCGAGCTCGTCGCCGCTTTGCAGCCGCTGCCTGCGCACGCGCTTGCCGCCCACGAAGGTGCCGTTCACCGTGTTCTTGTCGAGCAAGTAGTAATGATGGCCGTCACGATAGATGGTGGCGTGCTGGCGCGAGACCGAGACGTCGTTGATGATGACCGCGTTCTGGTTCGAGCGGCCGATCGCGACCTCGCTGGCGAGGACGTACTGCTTGCCCAAAAGCTCCCCCGACACCGCCAGGAGCAATGGCTTCTCGCCCGAAAGCGACGCGGGCTCGGGCGACTTTTTGACGTCGGTGTCCTGCTCGTGCTCGTCGTAGCGGCTTCGATCCCCCGCGAAGCTCTCCCAACCGCGGTTATCGCCCTCCTCGAGCTCGGCCCACGCCTGGTCGTGGGCGCTCGAGAGGACCACCGCCGCCGTGGCCGGCTGCACGTCCTGGTTGCCGTCGAGCGCGCTCGCCTCGACGCGGCGGGCGATCTCGTCGGCGAGCTCCGCCGGATCCAAAGGCGCGGCGGGGACATCGGCGCTGCCGGCCTTCGCCGGGGAGAGCGGGCTCCCGAGGCGCAGGGTTCCTTCGTAGGAGGGCTCGGACGACTCCACGAGCGTGGCCGGAGGAGAGCTGACCTTGGACGGCTCACGAGGAAAAGCGTCGCCGAGCTCATCGATGCTGAGGCCCGAGTCCTGAGGCAGCGACTCGGCCAAGGTATGCTCCGTGTCCAAACCGTCCTTGGCCGCGAGCGCGGCGATCTCGTCGGGGATGGGCGTCTCGACCGTGCTGTCTTCGTCGAAGACGGGATCCAAGCTCACGGCGGGCGGGGCGGCGACGGTGTGCTCGTCGAGCTCTGAGAGCTCGTGCTGGTTATCCGTCATCTCCAAGCGACCCTATTTGACTGCGCGTGATGAGGTGGTAGAGAGCCGGGATACCGCCCCGCTAATGATATGGGCTTTGTCACGAGGTCATCATGCTCACGCATTTTCTGTCGAGCCTCGGCCTTGCGCCGCTTTCTCATGCTGCGTCGACCGGTACCGGCATCGCCGTGGTCATAGCCGCCATCTGCTTGGTTCTGGCGGCGATAAGCCTGAGACATGCGCAATCGCTCCAGCGACGCCTCGCGGCGACGCGCCAAGAGTGCGATCAAGCACTCGATCTTGTCAAGGCCACCTCGGCCAAAGAGCGCGAGCTCGGCCGCAAGGCCGAGGAGCGTAACGAAGAGCTCCGCGCGCTCAAGCAAGAAAACGCTGTCTTGCGCAAAAAAAACCACACCGCACAAGAGGAGGCGAAGGCTCTGCGCAAGGACCTGCAAAAACAGAGCGAAGAGCGGCAACGCCTGCTCGTGCAAAAGCCCGCGTTCGCGGATCCTCCTCCGAGGCCGGCGCCCGCACGGCCCTCGCCAGATCCCGTCGCTTCCAAGACGGACGTACCCGCCGCCCTACCCCCAAAAGACCCCGCGCGCGAAGAGGAGCTCGCGCGCCTTACGGCCGAGCGCGAAGAGCTCGCGGCCAAGCTCGCCGCTGCGGAGGAGGCAAAGAGAGAGCAGAAAGCCGAGCTCGCGCGCCTTACGCACCACGTCGAGCAGCTTCGCCGCATCGACATCATCTCCAAGGGCAAGGTCGAGGTGTTGGAAGATCGCGTCGCGGGCCTCGGCCGCCAGTATTACGAGGCGGTGAGCGAGCTCGCGGTGCTCAAGGGCGAGGTCAAGTCGCCGCTCGCAGCGAAGCACGCGAAGGCGCGCAAACAAGAAGCGCAGCGAGACAAGACCCGGGCGCGCCGCGGCGGCGGCGAAGAGCCCGCTCCCGAGGCCGGCGAGGATGCGAACCTCGGTCAGTAACCAAAGGTTGACACTCACCCTATGGATTGTTATTGCGCGCGCTCGTATGCGGCAGTGGCGGAATTGGTAGACGCACCAGCTTGAGGGGCTGGCGGTAGAAATATCGTGGGAGTTCGACTCTCCCCTGCCGCACCACGGAACTCCCAGCTTCTTCGTCAAGATTGGTAACATGCAAACTCTGCTCACCATCATCCATGTCGTCGTCTCGATCCTTCTCTGCCTCCTGATCCTCGTGCAATCGGGCAAGGGCGGTGGCATGGGGGCCGCGTTTGGCGGGGCGAGCGCGCAGATCTTCGGCGGGCGCGGCGCCGGTAATTTCCTGAGCAAGCTCACCTCCGTCGCGGCGGTCGTGTTTTTCCTCACCTCGATCACCTTGTCGGTTTTGAGCTCGCGACAGCACTCGGTGGTCATCGAAAAAGCGAAGGCTGCCGCGGCCGCGGTCGCCGAGCCTTCTGGCGACAAAGCCGACGCGACAGCCGAGCCCATCCCCGTGCCCGAGGCCGCATCGCCCACGGAAGAACCCGCGCCATAAACCTCGAGAGGTGATGTCATCATGAGCGGTGCTTCGCAGGCGGTGAAGGTCGGCATCATCGGCCTGGGCAACATCGGCAGCGGCACTGTCGAGATCTTGCTCCGCAACGCCGCGCTCATCGAGCGGCGCCTCGGGGTGCCGCTAAAGCTCGTGCGTGTGGCCGACCGCGACGCGTCGCGCGCGACGAAGCTCGCGCTGCCGGACGGCGTATTCACCACGAACGCCGAGGCTGTGCTCGATGATCCCAAGATTCAGATCGTGGTCGAGCTGATAGGCGGCATCGAGCCGGCGCGCAGCTTCATCCTCGCGGCCATGGCCAAGGGCAAGCACGTGGTCACCGCCAACAAGGCCTTGCTCGCGACGCACTGGGAGGAGATCACGCGCGCGGCGGCCGAGCATCGCGTGGCGCTCGGCTTCGAGGCCAGCGTCGCCGGCGGCATCCCGCTCATCGGCGCCATAAGGCGCGGGCTCGTGGCCAACCGTATCGAGCGCGTCACCGGCATCATCAACGGCACGTGCAACTACATCCTCACGTCCATGGCGCGCGAGCGTAAGTCGTTCGCCGAGGTGCTCGCGCGGGCGCAGGCGCTCGGCTACGCCGAGGCCAACCCCTCGTTCGATGTCGAGGGCATCGACGCCGCGCAGAAGCTCGCCATCCTGGTGGCGCTCTGCTTCGACGTCACGTTGCGGCCGGAGGACATCACGCGCACGGGCATCACCGCCGTCACGCCGCTCGATCTCTCTGCAGCCTCGGAGCTCGGCTACCGCATGCGGCTCCTCTCCTCGGCGGCACGCGCGAGCGACGATGCCAAGGTCGAGGCCTTCGTGCACCCGGCGCTGGTACCCATCTCGCACCCGCTCGCCGCGGTCGATGGCGTCTTCAACGCGGTCTATGTCGAGGACGACAACCTCGGCCCCTCGCTCTACTTCGGGAAGGGCGCCGGAGCGCTGCCGACAGGGGGCGCAGTCGTCGCCGACATCGTCTCGGCGGCGCGCGACATCCTCTCGGGTGCGGTCTTACGCATGCCGGTGAAGGTGGGGACGCAAGAACCACCTCGAGACGGCCTTCGTCCTTGCGGCGAGGCTCACAGCGAGTTCTACCTCCGTGTCACGGCAAAAGACGAGCCCGGGGTGCTCTCGGCGATCACCGGGGTGCTCGGCAAACACGGCATCTCCCTCGCCTCGGTCATCCAGCGCGAGCAAGCCGATGCCGCGGACCAGACCGTCCCCGTCCTCATCTTCACGCACGAGACTTCTTTCGCGCAGATGAGCGCCGCGATAAGCGAGGTAGACGTGCTGGCGGCAGTGAAGAAGCCGACCTTCCTCGCGCGCATCATCGCGGCGCCGGCGAGCGCGTAGTAGTGCCCGTCGAGCTTCGACGGGCACCACCACAGCACCACGTACTTACTTGCGACGACCCTCGATGATGCCGGCAAAAGACGCGGGCACGAGGCTCGCGCCGCCAACCAGCGCGCCGTCGATGTCGGGCTGGCTCAAGAGCTCCTTGGCGTTGTCCGGCTTGACGCTGCCGCCGTACAAGATGCGAACGCCGTCCGCCCACGCGCCGTTCACGGCTGAAGGCGTGCGCCTCTTGCGCCTGGGCGGGGGTCGCGACCTTGCCCGTGCCGATGGCCCACACCGGCTCATAGGCCACGACCAGGGTCGCAAGCTCGATGGGGGTAAAGCCCTGCAAGGCCCCTTTGACCTGGGTCGCGAGGACCTCGTTCGTGCGGTTGCCCTCGCGCTCGGCCAGGGTCTCCCCGACGCACAGCACCGGCACGAGCCCCGCGCGCAAGGCGGCGCGCAGGCGCTTGTTGGCCGTCTCGTCGGTCTCGCCGAAGTACTGGCGGCGCTCGGAGTGGGCGATGAGGACGTAGCGGCAGCCGGCGGCCTTCAACATGGGACCAGAGACGCAGCCCGTAAAAGCGCCGCTGTCCTCGAAGAACATCTCCTGCGCGGCGACCGCGATGTTCGAGCCCTCGAGCGCTTGCGCGACCGGATACAAAGCCGGGTAGGTAGGCGCTACGGCGATGTCGCAATCTTTGACCGCGCTTGCGAGCCCGCGAAGCTCGGCGGCGAACGCCTTGGCTTCGCTTATGGTCTTGAACATCTTCCAATTGCCGGCGATGAACTGACGACGAGACATATGAATTCTTCCTTTGACTATAGGGTTAACAAATGGCGTCGATGCCGGGGAGGCTACCGAGCTCGACGTACTCGATGCTGGCGCCGCCGCCGGTCGAGACGTGGCCGATCTTGCTCGTGACCCCGGCCTTCTCGATGGCCGAGACCGAGTCGCCGCCGCCGACCACGGTGAAGGCCTTCGAGGTCGAGACGGCCTCGGCCATGGCGAGCGTGCCCGCAGCGAAGCTTGGCATCTCGAAGACGCCCATCGGCCCGTTCCAGAAGATGGTGGCGGCCGCGGCGATGCGCGAGGCATAGAGCTCGCGCGTCTTCGGGCCGATGTCCAAGCCCATGAGCCCGGCGGGGATCTGCTCTTGTGCCACGTGCACCGCGGTTGCGCCCTCCTCGAGCTTGTCGGCGCAGACGTGGTCTACAGGCAGCAAGATCTCGACGCCCCGGTCCTTGGCGCGCGCGAGCAGCTCCGCGGCGTGTCGGGCCTCGGTCTCCTCGAAGCGCGAGGCCCCGATCTCGACGCCCTTCGCCTTCAGGAAGGTGTACGCCATGGCGCCGCCGATGAGCAGCGCGTTGCACTTGCCGACGAGCGAGCCCAAGACCCCGATCTTGTCGGCCACCTTAGCCCCGCCCAAGATCGCGACGAAGGGCTTGGCCGGGCTCTCGACGAGCCTCGCGAGCGCCTTCACCTCTTTCTCGAGCAAGAACCCCGCGCCGTAGGCCTTGAGGTACTTCACCACGCCGGTGATCGAGGCGTGCTCCCGGTGACAGGAGCCGAAGGCGTCGTTTACGTAAACCTCGAACGGCGCCGCGAGGGCCTTGGCGAACGCGGGGTCGTTCTTCTCCTCCTCGGCGTGGAAGCGCACGTTCTCGAGCAGCATGAGCTGGCCGCCCCGCAGGTCGCGGACGAGCCCCAAGACCCCGTCGCCGATGCAGTCGTCGGCGAAGATGACCTCCTTGCCGAGAAGCTCGGAGAGGCGCGAGCCCACGGGCTCGAGCGTGTACTTGAGGTCGCGCTTACCCTTCGGACGGCCGAAGTGCGACGCGATGGCGAGGCGCGCCCCGGCGTCGAGCGCGTACTTGATGGTGGGGATAGCGGCCAGGATGCGCGCGTCGCTCGTGACCTTGCCGTCTTTCATGGGGACGTTGAGGTCTAGGCGCATGAAGACCGCTTTGCCGTTGAGATCTAGATCACGGATGGAACGCATGAATCACCCCGAAGAAAAGCTCCGCAGAGGAGCGTGTTTTGTTCCAGACTCGGTTCGGGGCGCACCATGCCGGTTGTGCGTCGAAGCGTCAAGCGCCGGAGAGCCGCGAGGCAGCGCGGAGCGCCTCGTCCACGAGATCGAGGC
>CAYXQW010000018.1:1660-2104 GCA_964466695.1 uncultured Bdellovibrionales bacterium | reverse complement strand
CCCTCTTGAACGATCGCGCAGAGCTCGGCCTGAGCCTCATCGTCACCGAGGCGAGCGCCAAGAGCCGCGAGCGCCTCCTTGCCCGCCTCGTGAGCGTGCCGCGCGAAGGCCAAGATCACGGCCTCGAGCCGGTCCTCGGAGATCGCCGCCGCGTCTCGCTGCTCCTCGACGAAGGCCACGAAGTCACCGAGCGCCCGCGCCTCGTCTAAGGCCTCCATGCCAAGCATGGCGCAGCGATGCTGCTCGAGGTCGCGATCGGCCTCGCGCCAGATCTCGCGCAAGGTCTCGTAGAACGCCGCGCCTCGCAAGGCCGAGAGCCCCTCGATGGCGTTCGCGAAGAAATAGAGCTCATCGGGATCCTCGAGGTCGCCCTCGAGCACCAGGGCCGCCTCCTCGACGCCGCGGCGGGCGAGCTCGAGCGCCGCCGCCGAGCGCAGGTACTCG
>CAYXQW010000018.1:0-1639 GCA_964466695.1 uncultured Bdellovibrionales bacterium | reverse complement strand
TCATCCTCGGTCATCATGACCCGCAAGAAGTCGTCGACGAGCGGCGTCTTCAACGTGAGCAGCTCGTCGAAGACGACGTCGCGCTCGAGAGGATCCTCGGCCTCGAAGTAGACCTCGAAGAGCTCGCGGGCCTCGCCTTCGCAGGCGCGCGGCGCCTCATCCTCGGCGGCGGCGACAGGCTCGGGGGCGGGAGCGTCGCCTTGGGTTTGCGCCAGGATGGCGCTCACCAGCGATTTCGCGTCGCGCTTGCCCGATGACTCGCTCATGACCCCTGACAAGTCACTTTATTTGCTTGTTGATGAACTCGCGCAGGCGCTCGCGCCCCGTACCCTCGATCGCGATGAACTTCACCGCCATGCCGAAGCTCGGGGGCGACTTGGCGTCGGTCACGACCTTCGCGCGCGCGATGATGAGCTCCCGCTCGCCGGGCAGGGCGAACTTGAGGGTCAACATCGTGCCGCGCGCGTGCGCGACGGCCTTGTCGAAGTAGACCCCGCCTTCGCCGAGGTTGCCCGAGAGGCGAAAGTAGACCTCGTCGCCCAGGACCTCCTCCATCCAAAGCTCGAGGGGGACGCGCACGGCGCCGCGACGCTCATTCGCGCGGCGCTCGCTGCGCCTGCGGTCGACATGAACATCGAGGCTCGTGCGTCGTCGGTCTTGCCTGCGGCGATCCGCGAATACCATGGCTGGTTCCTTGCCTTTGGCTACCTCGAGGGATACCCGCGCCTACCAGATTCGATATGTCGCGGCAAGCAAGTACTCAAAAGGTCAGGCCGCGCTCGCAGGGCTCGCGAGCAGCCCGAGTTGCTCGCGCACCGCGCGGAGCATCAGGCGGTCGGGCAGGTCCTCGCGGTCGTGGTACGCCGTGGTGATGAGCAGGCGCCCGGAGGGCAGGAGGCGGTAGTGCGTGGGGTCTTCTTGCAGGCGCCGAGCGAGCTCGACCCGGTTGAGCGGCGCATCGCCGGCGAACGCCACCCCGATCTTGAGCTCTTGGGCCGTCACGTCGACGCTCAAAGAGAGCCCGCCGAGGGCCATGAGGCGCCGTCGGATCACCATGACCTCGGCGAGGTTGTCGAGCTCCTTCGGGGCCTCGCCGTAGAGGTCGCGGAGCTCGGCGCAGACGTTGAAGACGGCCTCGTCGCTGCTCGCGAACGCGAGCCTTTGGTAGTAGGCGAGCCTCTGCATGGGCTCCTCGACGTAGCTCTCGGGCAGCACCGCGGTGACGGGGATCTTGATGTCGGGCTCGACCAGGTCCCGTTGCGGTGAGCCTTTGACGGTCATGACGGCTTCGTTGAGCAGCTCGGTGTAGAGCTCGAAGCCCACGGCGGCGGCGTTGCCCGACTGCTCGGAGCCGAGCAGGTCGCCGGCGCCGCGCAGGTCGAGGTCGAAGGTGGCCACCGAGAACCCCGAGCCGAGCTCGCTGAAGCGCTTGAGCACCGAGAGCCTCTCGGAGGCCTCTCGGCTGATGCGCTCGCTACGGGGCAAGAGCAGGTAGGCGTGGGCGCGCTCGCGGCCGCGGCCGATGCGACCGCGGAGCTGGTAGAGCTGCGCGAGGCCGAAGGTGTCGGCGCGATTGACGATCATGGTGTTCGCCAATCGCGCCGACACCTTCGGCCTCGCGCAGCTCTACCAGCTCCGC
>CAYXQW010000017.1:0-16135 GCA_964466695.1 uncultured Bdellovibrionales bacterium | reverse complement strand
CGCTCGAGGTTACACAAGCCGCGCCCTTCGAGACGGGCTCCTTCGGAGCCCTCCTTGGGGACGCGGGAGAACGCTCGAGGTTACACAAGCCGCGCCCTTCGAGACGGACTCCTTCGGAGCCCTCCTCAGGGACGCGGGAGAACGCTCGAGGTTACACAAGCCGCGCCCGTCGAGACGGGCTCCTTCGGACCCCTCCTCAGGGACGCGGGAGAGATGAACGCGGTAATATCAGCCGCGTCCCTGAGGAGCCTTGCGAAGCAAGGCGTCTCGAAGGGCGCGGCCATCCCGGCTTCGGCTGCCCAGCTTTGAAATCAGATCAAAACGGCCGGCAATGAGCGCCTCCTTCTTTGCCCGATTCCAGCGCTTCACTTGCAATTCCGCTTGCTTCGCTTCATCGCGGGTCGCAAACTCCTGCGACCACATCAATGTCACTGGCCGCCGGCTTTGAGTGTACCCCGGGAGCATTCCAGCTTCGTGCTCAGCCAAACGCCTCTGGATGTCATCCGTGTGGCCAACGTAATAGCTGTCATCCCGGCACCGCAAAATGTAAGCATAAAATGGCTTGCCCACGGATCCCCCGATCTAGGTTGCATGAGCCGCGCCCTTCGAGACGGGCTCCTTCGGAGCCCTCCTCAGGGACGCGGGAGAGCGCTCGAGGTTACACAAGCCGCGCCCTTCGAGACGGGCTCCTTCGGAGCCCTCCTCAGGGACGCGGGAGGGTTAGCCGCATCCCTCATGATTCATCCACCCGGAAGCGCGCGATGGCGCGGTTGAGCTGATCGGCCATGGCGACGAGACCGCGCACCGCGCGGCTCGTCTCCTCCGAGCTCGCGGTCGACTCCACCGTTATATTGGAGATAGTCTGCATCGCCTCGGCCACCGTGCGCGTCGCTTGCGTCTGCTCGCGTGAGGCGTTGGCGATCTGCGCTGCGAGCTGCGTCGAGTCTTGCACGAGCGAAGAGATCTCGACGAGGCTCTTGCGCGCGCGCGCCGAGAGCTCGCGCCCGTTCGAAACCTCGTGCATGGCGTTCTCCATCGCGACGATGGCGGGCGTGGTCTCGCTGGCGATGCCCTCGACATGCGCCGCGACGTCCTTGGCCGCCTGCGCCGAGCTATCGGCGAGGCGCCGCACCTCGTCGGCCACGACCGCGAAGCCACGACCGACCTCCCCGGCCTGCGCGGCGGTGATCGCCGCGTTCAAGGATAAGAGCTTCGACTGCTTGGCGATCCCCTCGATGACGGTCGTGATCTCGAAGATCTTGCGACTCCGCTCCTCGAGCCGCCGCATCTTCGCCGACGTCTCCTGCACCGCGTGATCGATCTTGCTCATCGCCTCGTGCGAGGCGCTCACCGAGGCGTCGCTCTCGCGGACGTGCTCGAGCATCTGACGCGCCCGCGCGGCCGACATCTCGGCGCCCGCGGCCACCTGCGCCATCGACGCGGCCATCTCGTCCACCGAGGAAGAGGTGGCGTGGATATGATCGCTGCCGTACTGGGCCCCGCGGCCGATCTCGCCGGCGGCGGCGAGGATCTGCGAGGCCGACGTGGAGACCGAGTAGGCCGCCTCGCGCACCTCGCGCAACATGGCGGCGAACGAGATGATCATGCCGTTGAGAGGGCGCGCGATGCGCCCGATGATCTCGTCACCCTCGACGCCTCGCTGCGTCAGATCACCCTCGGCCACCTTCTTTACGACCTCGAGCAAGGCCATAAGCTCGCGGTGCAGCTTCTCCTCGGCCTCCCGGCGCACGCGCACATCCCGCGAGATGTCCTCGAAGAGCAAGGCGCCCTTGAGCGCCGTGCCGAGCTGCTCGCACAGCATCGCGCAGAGCGCGGCGGTGTCGCGGTTGACCTCGAAGACGCCGTAGCCGAGCTGCTCGTCGCTCGAGAAGTCCAAGAAGATCGGCACCACCATCAAGGTGTACCGGCGCGCGCTCGGCATATACGCGGAGGGTAGCACGAGCTCGGTGCGCAACCGCTCGCCGCCCGCGGGCAAGGCGAGGTCGTTGCCGTCGCGAAACGCCATCATCAACCGCGACCACTCGAAGGGATGGGCCGCGCCCTCGTAGAGGGACAGGTAGCCGCTGCGCACGCCGAGCTGCCGCAGCCCCGTGGCCAAGGCTGCGGTGACCGCGCTGGCTTGCCGGCGCCCGGAGAGGCCGCGCGCCACATCGCGCAGCGTGCCGTCCTGGCGGTCGTGCTCGGCCTTGCGCTGCAAGATCCTGCGGCGCTTGGTCTCCGCGATGAAGATGCGGGCTTTTTGCCAGAGGTGCTCGGCGCGCTCCTTGGCCCGCGGATGTTGCCGCACGATGGGTAGGCATCTTTGGCGAAGCTTCGAGAGCACCTTGTCCGCGAGCGAGAGGGGGAGGTTCCTCGCCCCGAGGCTCCACATGAGCCGCTCTGTGGCGCTCAGAAAATCGAGGCTGGTCTCGTCTTGCAGGTCGCGGGCGAGCCCGCGATAGAGATCTTGCGCGCTGTCGCCGCACTCGACGAGGCCGAGCTCGCCCATCACCTCGCGACACGCCGTGGTGACAGCTCCGCCCAACATCGAGAGCTCGAGCTGCTTTGGGGCGCGCCGCCGCGCGGGGCCGGCGTCACATATCGCCGCGTCCACCTCGACGATCGCCTCCGAGAAGCACCCGCAAGATCTCCTTACACAAAGCTCGGTGCGCAGGCGGTTCTCGCCCGCGGGCGTCTCTCCACGAAGCCGCGCGGCGAGCACGTGCACGGCCCGCCGCGCCATGGCGTAGAGCGGCTGGCGCACGGTGGTGAGCGGCGGGCTCGAGATCTCCGCGTCCTCGACGTCGTCGTAGCCCACGACCGCGATCTCGTCCGGCACATGCTTGCCGCGCGCCCGCAGCATCCGCATGGCGGTGAGCGCCATGACGTCGTTCGCCGCGACCAGCGCGTCGAAAGCCACCCTGCGCTCGTCGAGCAGGACGCGCACGGCCTCCTCGGCGCCCGAGACCTCGAAGTTACCCTCGCAGACCAGCGCAGGATCGTACCCGAGGCCGCGCTCGCGGAGGAACTCGACGTAGGCGAGGTAGCGCTCCTCGCCGGTGGGCTCGCCTTTGACCCCGCGGATAAAGGCGATGCGCTTGCGCCCATGACGGTCGAGGAGGTGGTCGAGCGCCTCGCGCATGCCGGCGTAGTTGTCGGCGGTGATGCTCGTAAACCGCGAGCGCTGAACGCTGACCACCGGCAAGTCGGTGCACGCGGGGATGCAGTCGAGCACCTCTTCCTCGACGAGGCCGAGGGTGATGAGGCCATCGAGCAGCTCGGAGTTGGCGAGCGCGAGCAGCGCGCGGTTCTGCGTAAGACCCACGGCCGCGATGTCGACGTTGCGCCCCATGTAGCACACGAGGTTTAAGTCTTGCTCCTCGGCCGCGTCCATGATGCCCTCAAAAACGGTGCGGCCGTAGACCTCGATCAGGCGGTTGTTGATGACGTAGCCAATGGTCGGTCGCTGCGCGCGATTGGGAGCTGCATCCACGTTTACACCCTCGCGATCGGTAAATCTCATTCTAGATCCCTATTATCGTAGCGCAGCGTGACACGATCCGTCACCCCGAGAAAGCCTGGCGCACGAGCAGCAAAAGCTCGCCGCGTACATCCGCGAGGCTTTGCGCGAGGCCGAGCTGGCTTTGGGCGCGCAAGAGGTTGTGCTCGCTCGCGCTCGTGAAGCGCGCGCGGTCCCAAGCGAAGTACCTCTCGACCAGGGCGTCGGCGCAAAAACGCGCCGCAAGCTCGAGCGCGATGGTCTCGATACCGAGCGGCAGATCATCGAGCTCCGCGGCGGTGAGCAGGCCCCTGGCGCTCGCCGCGTAGCCCTCGAGCGCCGCGGTCAAGAGCGGGAGGCTCACGGCGGCGTTTTTGGCGTCCTCACCTGCGGGATTGCACCACGAGCGCCAGGCGTCCCCGAGCTCGACTTGGAGGGGCATCATGGCGATGGTGTCGAGATCGATGATGCTCGAGGCCTCGCCGCCTGGAGAGAAGAGGATGTTCGAGATCTTGAGGTCGCCGTGCGCGAGGCGCGCGGGCACCGCCGCGAGGGCGGGCAGCTCATCCGCGCGCGCGAGGATCTCACGACCGAGCGCTTGTGCGCGCGCGAAGTTACGGTGGTGCGCGTGCTTTGCAAGCGCCTCACGGAGCGCGCCCAAGTGCCGCGCGAGGTCATGCACCCCCGGCCGCCGATGCCGCGGGACATACGAGAGGCCGCTCAACGCCACGTGGAAGCGCCCGACCAACGCGCCCGCGCTCCTCGCCATCTCTGGCTCCACGATCACCTGATGCGTCAGCCCCTCGATGTAGCTCGAAAGACGCCAACAACCACGCTCCTCGCCCGCGACGTAGAGCGCACCGTCGCGGGTGCGGATGAGCCGCGAGGTGAGGATCCCGCTCGCGGCGAGGTGCGCGGTCACGACCTCGATGTCCTCGTGCACGACAGGATCGAAGATGGGGTTCACCCACTGCAAGACAGCGCGCGACGAGCCGCTCTCCACCAGGAAGGTGCGGTTGATGAGCCCACCTTCGAGCTCGCGCAAAGACGCCGCGACCTCGAGGTCGTAGGACGCGAGCACCCGGCGGGCCTCACGCTCGAGCTTGGCGCTACACATGGGCGTCCTCGAGGCGAAAGAACCGCACCGCGTTGGCGTACGTGGCGGCCGCGACCTCCTCGGCCGCGAGCCCCTTCGCCGCCGCCAAGGCGGCCACCGTCGCCGTGATATAGGCGGGCTCGTTGCGCTTGCCGCGATAGGGCACGGGCGCGAGATAAGGGCAGTCGGTCTCGACGAGCAGCCGGTCGAGGGGCACCACGCGCACCGCCTCGCGCAAGGCCTCGGCGCCCTTGAAGGTTATCACCCCCGGGATGGACAACATGAAACCGCGAGCGAGATACGCCTCGGCCTCGGCCGGACCGCCGCCAAAGCAGTGCACCACACCGCCTCGGCTCGAGAGGCCGACGTCGTCGATGATGGCGAGAGTATCCTCGTGGGCCTCGCGCACGTGCAGCATGACCGCGACCTCGAGGCGGCGGCCGGCGGCGAGCAGGCGCGCGAACAAGGCGCGCTGCGTCCGCCCCGCGGCGTGGTCGTAGTGGTAGTCGAGCCCGATCTCACCGAGCGCCACCACCTTCGGCCGCGAAAGAAGCGCGAGGAGCGCCTCCTCATCGGCCGGGCTCGCCTTGTCGGCGTCGTGCGGATGAAGACCGACCGCCGCGTAGATCCAAGGCCACCGCGCCGCGAGCTCCACAACCTCGGAGGCGCCCCCGAGCACGCGCGCGGCGCCCACCGCGACAAAGCGCGTGATCCCGGCGGCGCGCGCCCTTTCGATAACGGCCACAAGCTCGTCGCCGTAAGTCTCTCGTTCGAGGTGGCAGTGGGCGTCGACCAGCATGCGAGACCGCATGCCACATCGCTCACCCCTCGGGCAATGACGCGCGGTCTACCGGCACGACCTTGACGCAATTACGGCCGGCCTTCTTGGCATCGTAGAGCGCGCCGTCGGCGAGGCGCACGAGATCCTCGCGCGTCTCGATCTCGGCGTTGGGGAACAAACACAACCCGATGCTCGCCGAGAGCCGCGCCTTTTCGGCGCCCCCGAGGGTTATGGTCTCGATGTCGGCGCGACACCGCTCGGCGCAGGCTATCGCCCCCTCGACGTCGGTCTGCGGCAAGAGCAGCGCGAACTCGTCGCCGCCATAGCGCGCGGCCGTGTCGTACTCGCGCACGCGCGCGCGCAGGATGCTGGCCACCGCCTGCAAACCGGCGTCCCCGGCCTGGTGGCCGAAGGTGTCGTTCAGCTCCTTGAACTTGTCGACGTCGATCATCATGAACGCGAGCGTGGTGTTGTGGCGCTGCGCCCGGTGCAGCTCTATGGCCATCGCCTCAAACAGGTGGCGCAAGTTCGAGAGCCCGGTGAGCGCGTCGGTGCGCGAGAGCTCCTCGAGCCGTACGTTCTTCTCGCGCAGCTCGTCCTGGAGGTTCTTGAGCTTTAGGTGCACGCGCACGCGCGCCACGAGCTCGGCGTCGTCGAAGGGCTTGACCAGATAATCGGCGGCGCCCGCCTCGAAGCCCTTGAGCTTGGCCTTCACGTCCTCTTGGCCCGTGAGCATGATCACCGGCAGCTCGTGGAGCTCTTGGCGGCTCTGTTTCAAGCTCAAAAACTTGAAGCCGTCCATCTGCGGCATCACCAGATCGCAGAGGACGAGCTGCACCGAGTTGCCCATGAGCAGCTTGAAGCCCTCGATGCCGTTCGCGGCGAGCAAGAAGCGATCGAAGACCCCGCGCTCGGACAACACCCGCTGCAGGTGCGTCCTTATCGCCTCGGAATCATCTATGATGAGGACCGTCTGTGATGCCACCGTGCCTTGGAGTCTATCGCAATCTCACAAGCTCGACTACGACATAGTACGTGACCCATCCTTTTGATGACATCGGCCTCGAGCTCACCGAGGAGCTTCGCTCGCGGCTCGCGCACGACGGCATCGAGACCCCCACCGGGGCCCAGCGCGCCGCCATCCCGGCCATCCTCGCGGGGCGCGACGCCGTCATCCAGTCGGGCACCGGCACCGGCAAGACCCTCGCCTACGTGCTGCCCTTGCTCGAGCGCGCAAGGCGCGACCCGAGCTTTCGCGCCTTGATCCTCGCGCCCTCGCCCGAGCTCGCCATGCAGATCTTACGCAGTATCGAGGCCTACAAGCCAAGAGAGCTCGGCACGGCGTCGCTCGTCGGCGCCGGCAACATCCAGCGCCAAAAGGAGCGCCTCAAAAAGCACCCGCGCTTCTTGGTAGGCACCCCGGGCCGCGTGCTCGAGCTCATCTTCGCCCGCAAGGTCCGGCCGCAGACGCTCGCGGCGCTCGTGCTCGACGAGGTGGACGAGATCTTGTCTCCAGCAAACGACCTCGAGCTGCGTAAGATCTGCGCGCGCCCCGAGGTCTCGCTCCAGCTCATCGTCGCGAGCGCGACCATCGCCAAGCGCGCCGAGGCCTTCGTCCGCGACTTCATGGACAAGGCACGCCTGCGCGTCCAGCTCGACGACTCCCCCATGCGAAGCCGCATCGATCACCGCTACGTCGAGCTTTTGGGCAGGCGCGACGAGGCCGCCCTCATAGAGCTCCTCGAGCAAGAGCAGATCGAGCGCGCGCTCGTATTCGTCCGTCATGGCTTCTTTGTGCCGAAGCTCTTTTGCGCCTTGCGCGACCACGGCATCGCGAGCGTCACCCTTAGCGCCGACGGCGACAAGCTGCGACGTAAGCGCGCGCTCGACGCCTTCGCGCGGCGCGAGGCGAACCTGCTCATCGCCACCGACGCCGCCGCGCGCGGGCTCGACATCGCGGAGCTCGACCTCGTGATCCACTTCGAGCTGCCGAACGATGACGAGTCCTACCTGCACCGCGCGGGCCGCACCGCGCGCGCCGGTCGCCGCGGCACCTCCCTCCTCATGGTGACGCGCGACGAGCACGCGGCGCTCTTGCGGCTCGCGCACAAGCTCCGACTCGAGATCAAACCCCGATCGTGAGCTGCGCCCACCCCGCCTCTGATAAGAACGGCACGTGCAGCGCCTTGGCGCCCTGGAGCTGATACATGGCGTTCTCGCCCGCGACCGGCAGCGCCGCGCCCGCGCGCACCGTCTTGCCCCGCGCGGCGAAGGCGCGTGTGACGTCGTCCGCGTACATGGCCACGAGCTTGTTGCTGAGCTTCTTCGCCATCACGTCCGAGACCAGCTCCGCCTCGACGTCGAGCACCCGGCGCGTAAGCTCCACGATGAACCGGCGCTGGGCCGACAAGAGCACCGTGTGCGCAGCGTCTCCCGAGAACTGCATGACCCAGAGGAAGTCGGTGTTCCCCGCGACCTCGTCGGTGAGCGAGGAGGTCTGGGCCGCGAGCGTCAAACCCGCGAAGGAGGCACAAAGCTCGACCAGCGCATCGACGAAGACCCCAACTTCCGCGAGGGGCACGAGCGCCGCTGGCCGCGCCGGCAGCGGCGGGGGCTTGGCCTCTCCCCCTGGATGCGGCGGCTTGACCGGCGCCGACGACACGGCAGCTTGTTCGAGGACGAAGGCCACCTTGGGCCGCGCTTCTTCCTTATAGAACGCGGCGAGCAGCGCCTCGGCCTCGCCGTGTCCGGGGAGAGCTCCGAGCGCGAGCTTGCAGCACGCCACCGCCTGTAGGCGATGGCCGCTTTGCTCGAGCACCCGCGCGAGGCGCACGTAGGAGTCGGCGGCCTGCGTCTTGTCCCCCATGGCGTCTTTGATCTCGGCTATCTTCTTCAAAGAGAAGACATCGGCCGGGTCACGCTCTGCGATCTGCTCGAAGACCAAGAGCGCCTTGTGCTGCTGGCGCTTGGCGAGCAGCGCCTGCGCCTTCTCCTTGAGCTCGCGGACCTCTTCGCGCATGCGTTACTTCTCGGCCGCGCAAAGCTCGGCGCGTATCTGCTCGAGCTCACGGATCCTCGCCTCGCGGCTCGTGCTCGCCCGCGGCGCCGACAAGAACACCCGTACCTCGAGCCTTACCTCATCATCGACGAGCAACGAGACCAAAAGCTCGTGGTCGCTCTCGGCGGCGACGTTGATGTCCTGGCCGCAGACGAAGATCGGGAAGGTCGGCATGAGCTGCTCGCCCTCGCTCGATGTAGCGCCGGCGAAGATGCAGCCCACGCGATTCGACAACTCGCGGATGGCGTCTTGCTCGAGCTCGGTCAAAAGCCCGTTCTCCGCGAGGCGGCCGTCGTCATCGGCGAGGAGGCTCCCCGCGAGCCGCCGCGCGAGGCGCACCGTGCTCGCGCGCGGCGTGAGCACGATCAAAGAGCCGCAAAGGTGCCCGGACAAAGCCACGATCGCCGCGTCACCTATAGCGTTACCAGAAAGATGATCTTGCTGCAAAGCCACCCGCGCCCCAGGCAACATCTCGACGAAGGCCTCACGCACCGCGGTTTCGAGCGCCCGCGCGAGCATGTCCTCGATACTCGCCGCGCTCATGACCCCACCTCGGCGGGCGCGAGCCGCAAAGCCGCGCGGATAGCCGCGTGAATATCTTCACGCGACTTCGTGACCACCGCCGCGGCGCCGGCATCTAAGCACTGCGCGCGCAAGCTCTCATCGCGCGAGGCCGTGTAGATGACCACGGGAGGCACCCCGAGGCCGCTCGCCACCGCGTGACGCATGACCTCGAGGCCGTTGAGCAGCGGCATATGGATGTCGAGGATGGTGAGCTGCGGCGGCTTCATGCTCCAGGCCTTGAGCACCTCGGCGCCATTCTCTACGAGCGTAAAGACAGCGTCTGGCAAGACCTCGCGCACAAGACTCATGACCTGCAGGCGCATGGTCTTGGCGTCATCGGCGATAAGGACATCGAGCATGGCTTAAGACCCCGGCGCGAAAGAACTCTAGCGTCGCCTTGGTTTTAGCACACCGAGGGGCGCCCTTCACCCGATCATGCACGCGCCACACGCAACTCGACGGCGTCTTCCCGCGATAATCGCCCCGATACTCAAGGAGAAGCTGTACGATGATCACGACGAGGCTCCTAGGCGATATGCGCGCGCCGCTCTTGCCCCCTCCTGCGGCGCCCACAACGACCGCGACGAGCACCGAAGCGGCACCGAACGCCGCCGCCACACCGCCCCTGCCTCCACGATCCACCGCCGCGCCCACGACCGACCTGCGTCCTTCGCCTCCCGCGCCGCGAACCGTCGAGAGCCTAGCCACGCCGCCCGCGCTCGTGACCGACGCCGAGCTCGCGAGCGCCATGCGACGCTTCACGGCGCTGCGTGAAAGGCTGCGGCAAACCGGTCTGCAGATCCTCGAGCCGAGCGGCGTCGAGGTCTTGACGCTAAAAGAGATGACCGTGCGCGAGCTCGTCGCGACCTTGCTCGAGCTCCCTCCACACGCGGTAACGCGAGGTCACCTCGAGCTGCTGCGCGCGGCGAACCCCGGCCTCGGCGCGCTCGACGCACCCGTGAAAAAGCTCACCGCGATCACCGTGCACACGACGCCCGCGGGTGCGCTCATGTTAGCCGAGGCGCTGCGCGCCGAGATCCGCGTGCTCGACAACGTCAAGGAGGAGGCGCTCGCGGCCCTCCCGGGAGAAGATGTTTTCCTGCCCGAACGCGATATGGCCGAGCTCGAGGCGCGCCTCCGAAAGGCTCGCGGCGCGCTCCGCGAGGCCCTCGACACGATGACGGCAAGCCGCGTGCTCGTCTTAGTCGCCGCAGCAGAGGAGGAGGCGCGCAAGCTGCTCCTCGCCGGCAAGCCTGAGGAGGTCGAGGCTTGTTACGACGAGGCGAAGGCGAAGGTGGCGCGTATCGATGGACGCTTCGCTGCGATCAAGGCCACGCTCGCGCTCCGGATCGAGCTCTCGCGCATCGCGGCCGCGACCGCGGGCGCAAAAGAGGCGAGCGGCGCAGGCGAGCCCGAGCTCGCCTCGGACCTCTATCAGCAGGCCAAGCTCTGGACGGACGCGCTGCAAAGAGACCCGGCGCTCACGCCCGCGGCGCGCGAGGTCCTGCACGAGGTGCGCTGCAACATCCTCATCGCCGAGGCGCGGCTCGCCACCTTGTTCGCGCCTTCGCAGCTCCAGCAGTACCTGCGCGACCCCACGCTGCGCGACGGGGCCTTCAAGGCCGAGCGGCGCGAGCAGGCGCGCGTGCTCTCGGAGCGTTATCTCGCGGCGATCGCGAGCCTCGAGCAGCGTCCAGCCAACAGCGCTCGAGCGCTTGAGATCCGCTCGCTGCGCAGTGAGCGGCGGCAAAAGCTCGCCGAGATCATGGGCCTCATAAAAGACCGCGCGGCGGAGCACGATCACCGGCGCGCCGCGTTCGGCTGCCTGCTCGGCCTGACGGGCGAAGAGACCAAGCAGGCCTTCGCCCCTGCCAACAACCGCCCGCCCGCGGTCGGCGCTAGCTCTGAGCTCGCCTTGGCCATCAGCAGCGCGCAAAAAACTGGCATAGGGCGCCTCCAAAACCTCCTGCAATCGCTCCCCGTCGCCGAGCGCACAGCGGCGCTTGAGCTCCTCGCGCAATATACCGAGTGCCTCTTGGCTACGGGCGGCCCGCGGGATGATCTGCGCTTGGCGCTGAGCCTGTTTTCCGCCTCTTGTAGAGACGCCAAAGACCCCACGCTCGAGGCGCGCGCCCTCGTGTGCGAGGCCAAGCTCGCGAGCCGCGACAAAGACCCACGCCTCGCGGTGAATATCTACGACAAGGCCCTCGCTACCCTCGAAGCGGACACGTCGGCACAAGGGCAAAAACTCGCCGCCGCGATCACCATCGCCAAGGCCATGGCGCTCGCCGAGCTCGCGGCGCGCGGCGATCAAAAGACGCGCCTTGCGGTCGCGGCCGAGCTTCGCGCGCTGCTCGACCGCGCCGAGACCCAAGAGAGCCCGCTCGGCCGCCCCGAGCGTGCGCTGCTCGTCATGCTCACCCGCGGCATCTGCTTTACCGCGGGCGAGCTTGCGGCCGCGGATGAGCTCAATCAGCGCTTGCGCACGAGCTACGCTGACCTTCCCGAGGCCACAGCCGACGCCGAGCAGTTCGACCAAGAGCACAAGAGTCTCAAGCTCGCCGCCTTCGCGTCCACCTTCCTCGCCGAAATAAACGGCGAGCCGCCCTCGGTCACCATCATCGCCGGCCTCGCGGGCGCGGGCGCCGGGGCCGCGCTCGGCGCCGAGGTGTTCGGCGTGGGCGCCCTGCCAGGCATGATGGTGGGGGGCGCTATCGGGGTCATGGGCGCCAAGGCCGTGTGCGTCACGCTCTCGGGCGGTTTTGGCCGCATGGCCGAGGCCTACACCACCGGCCTTACGCGCCAAGGTTGGCGCGAGAACCTCGTGAACGTCGGCGTGCTTTCGGCCGACGTCGTGATGGCGGCGGCCCCCATCACGGGCATGGGCGCCCTCGGCAAGACGGGCATGCGCTTCGTACGCGGGGCGGCCTTGAGCGAGGCCGAGCAGCTCGTGGTCAAAGGTTGGGTGGCGAAAATCGAGCGCCGGGTCTTCGAGCTCGGCGGCGGCGATGCCTTGCGCGCGCTCGAAGAACACGAGGCCCGCGAGCTCGCACGGCAGATGTTGCTCCACGAAGCCGCCACGCGCACCTTGCGCTTCGGGGGGGCGCCGCTCAACGCGGCGTTGCTTACGACCGTGGCCTCGCCGTTCGCCATCGCCCTCGTCGATATCGAGCAGAGCGCGCTCTCGGAGGAGGAGAAGGCCGCGGCGCGCACCGAGCTTTTGGGCAACTTCGCGCAGGCCGCCCTCGGGATGGCGCTCGCCTTCGGGCCGACCTACCTCGTGACGCGCGCGGCCCTCGGCCAGACCGCCGTCTCAGCCGAGCTCCGCGCGGCGCTCACGGCCGACTCGCCCTACCAGGTACGCCTCGCGTTGGTCTCGCCCGAGCAGCTTCGCGCCAAGGCGGCGCGGCTTCGGGAGGAGGCGCTCGCCAAGGACCCGCGGGCCGACGTCTCCCGCTACGACGAGATCATAGAGAACGGCCGTGGTCTGTTCGACCCGGTGACGCACGAGGTGCTCGGGGTGGATGCTACGGCCGTCACCCACGAGCTTACGCACTTCAAGATCCGATCGCTCGACCCGAAGCTCTGGCAAGAGGTCGTGACCTCGGTGACGAGCCACGAGCGCTGGCCCGCGATCAAAAAAGCCTATCTCGAGAAGTACCCCGAGCACGTAAGCTACAGCGACAAGGAACTCGTAGGCGAGCTCTGCGCCCTTTATCAGGAGGGCATGCACCCCTACGTAAAAGGTTTGCGAGAGACCCTGGGCGAGCACGCGGAGGCTGTCTACCAGATCTTCCACGCGAGCCGCGCGATGACCCGCGCCGGGCTCAACCGCGTCATGACCTTCGACACCGCCGAGCTCGTAGCGAGCGGCGCGCTCACGCTGCCGACTCGCAATCTCGGCGTACGCAAGTATCAAAATCCCGAGGGCACGATTGTGCCCGACGCCGCTCTCTTTGGTAGAAGACCGGCCTTCAACGCCAAGGTGCTCGCTCGCCCGGGGCAAAGCACGATCAAGGCCGGGAGCCTGATCTTGTGCCGGTCGAGCGATAACAAAACGCAGCTTTGGCGCTTCATCGAGCAAGGCACCGACGGCCTAGCCATCGTCGAGGGCGTAAACCCGGCCTTCCCACGTTCCTCCTTGCCCCTCGATAGCCTCTGGCGCGCCGAGCCCATGGCGGTGGGAGACACGGTGTTCGTCTTCGGCGAGCAAGGGTGGCAACAGGGCAAGCTCCTCGCGCTGCCCACAAAGGCGGGCGAGACCACGGCGCGTGTACGAGTCGCGGGCGAAAAGCTCGACGTACCGAAAGATGAGCTGCGTAACCCGGTGCCGTTCGGCACCGGTGAGGCCGTGGAGATCATCGAAAACAGCCAGAAGCTCGCGGCCGAGATGCGCGCTGTCTCCCCCGGCGAGCACCAATACGTATACGGCCCCGATGGGAGGATACGCGCCGTACCTGTCGCGGCGCTGCTCGAGCACACGCGCCTGCGCACCGGGATGCCGGTGATGTTTCGTCAAAAGCTCGAGGGGGGGACGCAGCTCGGGTTTATCGAGTCCGTCCGCTACGATGAGAGCTGGTCTTTGGTCGTAAACGTAAGCTACACGCGCGACGGCAAGATCATGAAGGTGCCCGCCGCGCAGGCGCGTGTCTTGCGCGATCGCACCGGCAAGTTCTTATACGTCGACGTCGATCTCCAGGCGACAAGCAGCGTGGACGCTCCGGCGCGGCCAGTGCTCAAGACCGCGCGCGCGAGCGCACCGAGCATACCTGCCATCGCCGCGGCGGACCCGGTGGCGGTCGCCCGCATCAACGTCCAAAACTTCGAGAAGGGCGTAAGCAAGCTCGCGGCGCGTTCTCGCACGTTCGCGAGCGGCAACGCCAAGATCGAGGCCTACGCCTACATCGACAAGCGCACGGGCGAGATCTACTGGGAGACCTACGACCAAAGCCTCCGCGCGAGAGGGTTCACAGAGGACGAGGTCTCGCGCCTCCGCGTGACCGTCACCACGACCGAGGGCCGGCGAATGCTCATCCTCGATGGCGCCGACGACCTCGCGCCTGTCGCGCTGCAGAGCCTCGCTCGAACCGAGGCCGCCATCAACGCGCACGCCGCACACGCTACGCCCCCGAGCCAAAACGTAGCGGAAGGCAACGTCGCGCGGTGGCAAGGGATGTACAAGTGGATGATGCGAAGTCACCAAGCAAAGATAAGCTACGATAGGGAGAGCCAGGTCATGACCTCGGGCTTGATAGCCTTCGTCGAGCGCACGAGCGGCCGGGTTTTGTGGCTCAACTCGCGTATGGATGGGAACACCGCGATCCCCTTCGACATCGACGCGGCCGGCGTGCACCCCCGCGACATCGCGGCCATCCGCCTCGAGCGTCGGGATACCCCCGCGGGCACGACCTACATCATCAAGACCGTAAGCGATGATTTGCCGCCGGCGAGCAGAGAGGCGTTACAGAAGACGGTGGCGACTTTGAACCAGGAAGGAAGACGTCTATAATTTCCCGTCCGCCTCGAGCTGCATAAGCTCCTCGACGCTGACGCGCGAGACCCCGAGGAGTTCGCGCGCGGCGCGGACCTTCTGCGAGAGTTCGGCGTCTATGACCTTCGCGCTCTTTTTGCTCGGCGAAAGCTCGAAGCTGAATTCCGCGAGCACCGCGCGGCCTCCTTGCTCACCGCGGATGGTCAACAAGGCTGAGCACGGCTCATCCCCGAGCTCGGCGAAAGGCAGGGTCAAGGTCTTAGACCAGAGTTCGCCCGCCCCTATCGCCACCGCCTCCTCTCCCACGACGCGCGCGAGCGCGAGCGGTTGGCGCCGCGGCTCGCCGCCCTTGCATGAGCGCACGAGCGCCTCGATCTCGACGAGCGCGACCGCCTCTTGGGTGATGTTCTTGATGCGCACGAAGTCCTCGCGCAAGAAGCGGTCGTAGTCGACGGCGAGACGGATCGCGCCCTCCACCCCGGGCAGAAAGCTCGGGTTACGGAGCGTTAGCGACAGGCGGCGCGTGGCGCGGTGCCCGAAGCGGTTCTCCGCCCTCACCGTCACGACGAAGGTGCTCTCGGGGCCGCTCTGCTCGCGCAAGGCGTAGCCCTTGACGACGCGCGCGACCGGGGTCTCGGCCAGGGTGCCGTCGCCGAAGTCCCACACGTAGGTGGCTCCGTCCGGGTCGAAGCTTTTGGGCACGACCTCGAAGACCACCTCGTCGGGCCGCTCGCGCGTAAAGGAGTGGCGCACCTCGAGCGCGGTGGGCACCTCGCACGGGAGGCCTGTGACCTCGAGCTCCGCGTAGTCCTTGGCCGTTGTCCCCGAGCTTGCGCCCACGCGGATCTTGCGCACGCCCGCTTCCTTTATGTGAACGACGGCGGGGTTACCCATCTCGCCGTCTATCTTGATCTCCAAGCGCTCGCCGAGGACGAGCGGCCGGACGCTCACCAGGATGTCTTCGCCGACACACGCCTCGAGGCGATCGGCCTCGATCGCCTCGATGAGCGGCCGGATGTCGACCGTGATCGGATCTTCGCCGCGGCTGCTACAGCCCACAAAGAGCACGCAAAGAAGTGAGAGCGGCGCGCGAAAGAGAGAGGTAATCATGGGCAAGCTCCACAGATGTCGATGACCCGGGTGGTGCAGACCTCCTGGCAATAAGGGCCAGGGGGCTCGCAGGAACAGACCCGGGTGGTGCAGGTGCAACCGCAGCGGTTGGTGCAGTAGCTATTCGGAAGATCGTCGCAAGGACCGCTGTACGTGCACGGCTCGAAGGAGTCGGCGATGCACACCGAGTTCTGACAACGCAGCCCCTCGCCGCACCCACAGTCGGAGGGGCAAAGGCCGCAGTTCTCGCCCGCGTCGCAGATGCCATTGCCGCAGTAGGTGACGCACCACGACTGCTCGCACCGCGTACCTCCCGGGCACGGGCAATCATCCTCGCAGCTCCCGCAGTCTTCGCTGCCAGGCGCGCAAGACCCGTCGCCGCAGACGGGCAGGTCATAGACGCAAGATGTTCCCTGGCAGTGCATCCCCGCGGGGCAGTTGCAGTCCCCGACGCAGGCGTTGCCCGAGCAATGGGTGCCGGAGGGGCATGGGCAGTCTGCGAGGCAAACCCCGCAGTCTTCGACGTGCGGCGTGCA
>CAYXQW010000016.1:12042-16269 GCA_964466695.1 uncultured Bdellovibrionales bacterium | reverse complement strand
CAGTCGAACGCCCGTACAACGTAGCTGTCGCAGCCCCCGTGATACCCGTCGCCGTCGGCATCCACGCAAGTAGCGCACGAGACCCAGTTGTCGGGGTCGCTGTCGTTGCAGTCGACGAGGTTGCACCCCGGGCCGCGGCCGTCGCCGTCGTTGTCCACGCAAGTGCCGCAATCGGACCAGTGGAGCGGCGAGAATACATCGCAGTCGGTCTTGTCTGCGACCTGCGCCCCGACGGCCGCCTGGCAGGCGACCACCGGCTTTGCGGCGTCACCGAAGCCGTCGCCGTCGCTATCATCATAGAAGGTCTCGCAGCCCTCGAAGCAGAAACCGCCCGTGCTCGGGCTGTCGTCGCAGTCGGTCTCGCCGAGGTCGCAGCCCGGGCCGTGGCCGTCGCCGTCTTTATCCACGCAAGCGCCGCAGTCGGACCTATGCAAGGGGTCGAACGGGGCGCAGTCGGGCCCCGACACCGTCTCGTAGGCGTCGCAGCCGACGAACCAACCGTCGCCGTCCACGTCCAAACAACGGCCGCAAGACTGCCAGACGTCGGGCGAGGTGTCGTCGCAGTCTACGTCGCCGCCGCAAGCCGGGCCGGCGAAGTAGCCGTCGCCGTCGTGATCGACGCAATCGCGGCCGGCCTCGCCGCCATCTGCACAAGACATGACAAAAACGAGCAAGAGAGAGAAGAAGCGGATCATAGCGAAGCTCCCCTTGTGGTGATGCCTCGCGACCATTGCAGTCACGAGGGTTTAAAGAATATCTCGGCTTAACACGACGCGGGCACGACGCGGGCACAGTTGCCAACCCTGCCTGTCGAGGCTATCGTCGCCGCCACGATGTGCTCGCAAAAACGACCCTCGGCGCGGACGAAGAACCTCGTCATCATGTTCACCGACATCGTCGGCTACACCGCGCGCACCTCGGCCGAGTCGCGCGCCGCGAACGAGGCCTTGCTAAAGACGCACGATCGGCTGCTTTTGCCCATCGTCGCGCGCTACGGCGGCCGGCGCATAAAATCGATCGGCGACGCCCTGCTCGTGGTCTTCGAGTCGCCGACCGAGGCCGTGCGCTGCGCCATGGCCCTCCAAGACGCGGTCTTCGCGCACAACACAGAGAGCGAGGCGGCCGCGCGCTTTCACATCCGCGTCGCCATCAACACCGGCGAGGTGCGCGTGTTGCGCGGCGACGTCTTCGGCGAGGCCATTAACATCGCGGCGCGCATAGAGGCTCTGACCCCGCCCGACGAGATCTATTTCGGCGAGTCGGTCTACCTCGCGATGAACAAGGCCGAGGTGACCGCGGAGGTGGTGGGCGTCCACGAGCTCAAGGGCATCCCCGAGCCGGTGCGCGTCTATCGCGCCCCGCCCGCGCGCGAGGGCGCCCCCTTCGGAGGCCGGCACGAGGCGCCGCGAAGACCGCCCCTCGTCGAGCTCGCGCACCTGCGAGAGCGCCTGCCGCGCCGGGCGCTCGCGACCGCGGCGATCGTGCTCCTTTCGATCTTCCTCGCTGCGCAGCTCTTTGGCGCGAGCCCCTTGGACGAGGCGCGCCGCGACCTCTTGGAAGGTCGCCTGGACGCGGCCGAGCGACGCGCCCGAGCCGTGCAAGCCGAGGACCCGAGGGGGGACGAGGGCGCCGCCGCGAGCTTGCTGCTCGGGCACGTGGCCTTCGCGCGCGCCGAGCGCAAGCGCGGGATCGAGCTCTACGCCGAGGCTCTGAGCCTAGACGATGACCTCGCCGGCGATACGCACCTCATCAAAAACCTCGTGGAGAGCCTCGGCGCTCATGGCAAGCCGAGCGCCGAGCTGCTCGTCCGCCACCCGACGAAGGAGGCCATAGCCGCGCTCGCCGCGCGCGCCGCGGAGCCCGGGTTCTTCGGGAGGAGGCGCGCCATCGAGGTCTTGCGCCGCACGCAAAACGAGGACGCCTACGACAAGATCGCCGCCGCCACGCGCGACCTCGAGGACGCGCCCGAGTGCGCGCAGCGCCGCGAGGCGGTCACGGTCTTGCGCGCGGCGAAGGCCGTAGGGGCCCTGCCCGCCCTGCGCAAGCTCGCGAGCGACGACTTCAAGAATCGCTTCTACAACCACTGCCTGCTCGAAGACGCGCGGCGCGCGATCAAAGAGCTCGAGGGGACTTAAGGTGCCGGCATGCGCGTGTTAGTTTTCTCCCTCATTTTTGGTCTCTCACCTTGGGCTTGGTCCCAGAGCGTCGAGGGCCTCACGGGGGCCACGCTCGGGTTGCAGCTCTCGTGGGACAGCCCGAACAGCACCACGCCGAACGGCGGCGCCATCGACTGCACCGAGGCCACCTCGAGCTGCCGCCCTTTAAACCTCGCGGCCTGCGAGGACGAGCTCGGCGGCGCGCGCGAAATCGAGGCCACCTTGCGCCAAGGCACGGCCACGGTGCTCCCCACCGCCAAGGTCTACGTCTGGCTCCAGAAGGAGACCAACGCGAGCGAGGCTTGCGCCTACACCGAGACCAACCGCTTCGCGTACCTCATAGGCAGCCCGATCTCGGTCCTCGAGACCATGCTCGTAAGCGGCGAGCTGCGTTTCCCCGAGGACTACGCCCAAGACTTCGTGCTCACGGTCGAAGCGCTCTTGAACGCGAGCGGCGAGCTTACGAGCGCCGCGGGCGTCATCGACGACGCCTGCGGCGAGGCGGGGATCGAGCGGGTCTATCGCCTGTGCTTCGGCGTGGACAACGCGGGCGCCACGGTCGGGGCGGTGCCCGATGGCGTGATCGACGCCAACGATCCTACCGCCTACTTGCGGATCACCGTCGACACCGTGCGGCCGGCGAGCCCCGAGAGCCTCGTCGTGACCGAGCTCGACGGCAGGCTCCGGCTCACGCCAAAGCTCGCGGGCGACGCGCACGATGGCGATGTGTGGCAGGCACACGTAAGACCCCTGGAAGACGAGGCGAGCGCGGCCGGCGACGACTGCGCGGCCTGGCCCGACACCGAGGCCTCGGCCACGGCGACGGCTGCGAGCAGCGGCGTGGAGATCGCCGCGCGAAACGGCCGCCTCTACGAGGGGTGCCTCTACCTCAAAGACCGCGCGGGCAATAAGAGCGCGAGCTTTGTGAGCTTCGTCGGCCGGCCGCTCGATCAATGCGACTTCATCGAGTGCTTCCCCGGCACGCCGCCGAGCGGCTGCGCGGCCGCTCCCGGCGCGGCGACCTGTGCGGTGCTCTTGCTCCTCGGCGCGCGGCGCTTGCGGAGGAGGTCATGATCGGGATCTTTACGGCAGCGCTCGTGTGCGCGCTCGGCGCCGACGCGCCGATCCCCTCATGGGGTTTCTCCTTTGGCGCCGGCCCCTACCAGCCGCAGATGGGCGAGCAGGCCGACTACTACCGCGCCATCTACGCGACCGAGAAAGACAGCTCGTTGTTCGCGCATCGGCCGCTCATGACCAGCGTCGAGACGAGCTGGTACTTCTTGCGCGACGCCGGCCGGCTCGGCCCCTTCGTGCGCCTTGGCACCTGGAAGGTGTCGGCGCCGACGCGCGTCTGCGGCGACGCCGACAACCCGGCCTCCTGCACCGCCGAGGACGTGCTCGCCGGCACCTCGCGGCCGGGCAGCGACAAGACCGCCCTCGCGGTCTACCCGCTCTCCTTGGGCCTCGTCTACAAGCTCGATCTGCTCGAGCGCCACGCCTCGATCCCCCTCGTACCGATGGTCAGGGGCGCCGCGACCTATGTCTTCTGGCGCAACACCACCGAGAACGGCCTCTCGCGGCGCGGCGCGGCCAAGGGCGAGGGCGGCACCTTCGGCCTCGAGACGAGCCTGGGCCTCGCGCTCGGCCTCGGCTGGATGGAGCCCGGCGCAGCGCGGCGCGGCTACGAGGCCATGGGCATCACCGGCACCTACCTCTACGGCGAGTGGACCAGGCTCTATGCCGACGGCTTCGCCGCGCAGGGCAAGCTCGACCTCTCGGCGAGCTTCATCCAAGTGGGGCTCATGTTTGACTTCGAGTGATCGCAACATCAAGCTGCTCATCGAGTACGACGGCGGCGCTTACGTAGGCTGGCAACGGCAAGAGAACGGCCCGAGCATCGAGGGCGCGCTCGCAAAGGCGCTCGTAAGCCTCGGCGTCGAAAACCCCGCCATCCAGGTCGCCGGCCGCACCGACGCGGGCGTGCACGCGCTCGGGCAGGCGGCGCATTTCGATACCCAGGCGAAGATACCGCCGGATAAGATTTCCTTTGCCTTAAACACAATCCTGCCCC
>CAYXQW010000016.1:7975-12032 GCA_964466695.1 uncultured Bdellovibrionales bacterium | reverse complement strand
CGAACTTCTTTACCTCCTCCAAGATCCCGAGCGAGCGCTTCGCCGCGGCGCTCAACACCAAGCTGCCGCGCGACATCTCCATCCATGAGGCCTGCGAGGTCTCACCGAGCTTCAACGCGCGCACGAGCGCGCGCGGCAAGCGCTATCGCTACACGGTGTACACGGCGCGGCAGCCCGCGGCGCTCATACAACCGCGGGCCTGGCACAAGCGCCGCCCGCTCGATGTCGCCGCCATGATCGAGGCCTCGCGTTGCCTGCTCGGCGAGCTGGACTTCGAGGCCTTCAGGAGCGCGCACTGCGACGCGCCGCACGCGCGGCGGAAAATGCACGCGATCGACATAACGTCGTCACCGCGACCGCCGCGCGGCGAGCTCTACGAGATCGTGTTCTTCGCGAACGCCTTTTGCCGGCACATGTGCCGCATCCTCGCCGGCACGCTGATCGAGGTAGGCGAGGGGCGGCGCACCTCACAAAGCGTGCTTATGGCCATCCAAGGCAGGCGCCGCGAGCTCGCTGGCATCACGGCGCCCGCGCGGGGGCTCACGCTGCTCGAGATCCTCTACCCGTAGGGGCTCACGCCGCCGCGAGCGCAAGCCCGCTCCCGCTCAAGGTGTCGCGGATCTTACGGATGACCACGCCCTCGATCTGACGCGCGCGCTCGCGCGAGATGCAAAAGCGCTGGCCGATCTGCTGCAAGGTCTTCGGCTCCTCGGCCATCAGGCGATGCTCGACGATGTAGCGCTCCTTCTCGTTTAAGCTCACCATGGCTTTCTGCACCTTGCCGCGGATGATGCTGCGCTCCTCGCTCGCGGCGACGCGCTCCTCCGGCAACATCCCGCCCGCGCTGAGCCTGTCGAGGTGTGTCTGGCGCGAGCCCTCTTGCAGCTCGAGGTCGAGCGAGAAGTCGCGCGCCGCGAGCCGCCCGTCCATGTCGCTCACCTCGCCCTCGGCCACCCCGAGCCGCGCGGCGAGCTCCTTGGCGCTCACGAGCTCATGGCGCCCGAGCTCTCGATCCGCGCGCTCGCGCTCCGAGCGCAGGCGGAAGAAGAGCTTTCGCTGCGCCTGGGTGGTGCCGAGCTTCACGAGCGACCACGAGCGCATGATGAAGTTCTGGATGTAGGCGCGGATCCACCACACGGCGTAGGAGATCAGCCGATAGCCCTTTCGCGCATCGAACTTCTTCACCGCCATGATGAGGCCGATGTTGCCCTCTTGCACGAGGTCGAGCAGCTTGAGCCCGTAGCCGCGATACTCGTGCGCGACCTTCACCACGAAGCGGAGGTTAGCGACCACCAGCTCCTGCGCCGCCGCGTCGTGCGCCTGACCCTCCTCGGCGAGCCCACGGTCTTCGTGCTTACGATACCTCGTGGCCAGAGCGACCTCTTGCTCGCGGCTCAAGAGCGAATACTTGTTGATCTCCGAGATGTACAAATCGAGGTTGGTTCCAAGGCTTGCTGCTCGCGACATGACTACCCCCGTCCCTAAGCTCTCCCGCCCGTTGTGAATGCTTGAAACGTCAAGCGCCGACTCCCCCGCTCCTATTCCTATCGCCCTGGCGCATATCTTCCGGGCTCTGTGGTATAGATGCCGGCCTCGCAAAAAGGATTCGCGGAGAGAAGTGATGAGCAAAAATCCCCCGGGCCCCTCCACGTGCGCGCGCCGCCCGCCGTGGCTCAAGGTGAAGATCCGAGAGAGCGAAAACTTCCGGCAGATAAGCAAGCTGCTCGAGGGTCTCTCTCTCAACACCGTGTGTGAGCACGCCCGCTGCCCGAACATCTGGGAGTGCTTTGGCGAGCACCGCACCGCCACCTTCATGATCTTGGGAGAGGTCTGCACCCGCGCCTGCCGCTATTGCTCGGTGCAGAAGGGCAAGCCCCCCCGTCCGCCGGATCCACAAGAGCCCGCGCACGTCGCCGCCGCCGTAGAGAAGCTCGCGCTTCGTCACGCCGTCATCACCAGCGTCGATCGCGACGACCTCGAAGACTTCGGCGCGAGCCACTTCGCAAAGACCGTCCTCGCCATCCGCGCCCGCGTCCCGACTTGCAGGGTGGAGCTGCTCACGCCCGACTTCAAAGGCGACGAGCGCGCGCTGCAGACGGTGCTCGACACGCGCCCCGAGGTCTTGGGTCACAACCTCGAGACCGTCGCGCGGCTCTACGGGCGCCTGCGGCCGCTCGGCTCCTACCCGCGAGCCCTCGCGCTCCTCGCGCGCGTCGCGAGCTATCGCCGCGAAGCCAAGGCCCCCATCATCACCAAGAGCGGCCTCATGCTGGGGCTCGGCGAGGATCGCGCGGAGATCCTCGCGGCCATGGACGACCTGCGCGCGCACGACTGCGACGTGCTCACCTTGGGCCAGTACCTAAACCCGACCAAGAAGCACGAACCCGTCCATAAATTCTACACGCCCGCGGAGTTCGACGAGTTTTGCGAAGCGGGCCGCGCGCGAGGGTTTCGTCAGGTGGTGAGCGGGCCGCTCGTGCGCAGCTCCTACCACGCCCACGAGCTCTTCTCTTGAGAACCTGAGGCCCCGTGCGCAAAGGCGACGCCGTATGCGACTTCGGCCCGACCTTCGGCGAGCTAGCCTTTCGCGCGCCGCGCACAATCTACCTCGCGCGCGCGCTCGACGAGGTACCAAAGGTGCTCGCCGGGGCCGTGCGCGCCGCTCGAGAAGGTCGCTTCGTCGTCGGGTATCTCGCCTACGAGGCGGCCCCGGCCTTCGACAGAGCCTTGCGCGTGCGCGAAGAGCTCAAAGGCCCCCTCGCCTACTTCGCCGCGTATGACGCCCCGTGCCGGCGCGAGGAGATCACGGCGGAGGAGGCGACGCTCGAAGCGCTCGCGCCCGACATCTCGCCGGCCGACTACCGCGACAAGGTCGCAAAGCTCCGCGCGGCCATCGCGCGCGGCGACTACTATCAAGTGAGCTTCACCTTCCGGCTGCGCGGGCGCTTCGCGGGCGACCCGCTCGCCCTTTACGAGCGCCTGCGCGCGGCGCAAGGCGGCGGCCTCTCCTGCTGCCTGCACATGGGCGAGCGCGCGCTCGTGTCGGCTTCGCCCGAGCTCTTCTTCTCCTTGCACGGCGAGGAGGTCACCACGCGCCCGATGAAGGGCACGGCCCGGCGCGGCCGCTTCACCGCGGAGGACGACGAGGCCGCGCGGGCGCTCGGCGCCTCGGCGAAAGACCGCGCCGAGAACGTGATGATCGTCGATCTCCTCCGCAACGACCTCGGCCGCGTGGCGCGCACAGGCTCGGTGCACGTCACGCGCCTGTTCGAGGTCGAGCGCTGGCGCACGGTTTGGCAGCTCACCTCGACGGTGAAGGCACACACAGATCCCAAGGCCGGCCTCGCCGAGCTCTTCGCCGCGCTCTTCCCCTGCGGCTCGGTCACGGGGGCGCCCAAGGTGGCCGCCATGGCCGCGATCGCCGCCTACGAGTCGAGCCCGCGCGGCGCCTACTGCGGGGCCATCGGGATGATCTGCCCCGACGGTCGCGCCGTGTTCAACGTCGGGATCCGCACCGCAGAGCTCGACCTCGCGCGCGGCCGCGCGACGATCGGCGTCGGCGGCGGCATAACCTTCGACTCGACGGCCGACGCCGAGCTCGACGAGGCGATGGCGAAGGGCGCCTTCCTGCACGAGATGCGGCAGGCGCTCGGCCTCATCGAGACCATACGCCTCGAGGGCGGCCGTATGCCGCGGCTCGCGGCGCACCTTCGTCGCCTCGCGGACTCGGCGCGCTACTTCGGCATCCCCTTCGACGGCGACGCCACGATCGCCGCCTTGGCGCGCGCGACGGCGAAGGGCGGCGACGCCCGCGTACGCCTCGTCTTACGCGAGCACGGCGAGCTCGAGATCGAGCGCGCGCCGCTCCCCGCCCCTCTCACCGAGCCGCCGCGGATCTGCCTCGCCCAAGAGCCCGTATCGCGCCGCGACGTTCGGCTCTTTCACAAGACCACCGACCGCTCGATCTACGAGGCGGCCGCGCGCGCCCATCCCACAGCCGCCGCCAGGCGTCGGGCCCGGCGCCCCACACTTCGTCCTGCGCCTGTTTGGTGAACGA
>CAYXQW010000016.1:0-7965 GCA_964466695.1 uncultured Bdellovibrionales bacterium | reverse complement strand
ACGTGATCTTGTGGAACGAGGAAGGCGAGATCACCGAGCTTGGCATCGGCAACCTCGTCCTCGAGCTCGACGGCGAGCTCGTAACGCCGCCGCGCGAGGCGGGGCTGCTCGCGGGGGTCATGCGCGCGGAGCTGCTCGCCTCGGGGCGGGTAAGAGAGCGCTCGGTGCGAGTGACAGAGCTCACGCGCGCGCGGCGCCTCTGGCTCACGAACGCCGTGCGCGGCATGGTGCCAGTGGTGCTCGACCGCCGCCGTGCTAAAGAACATTGATATGCACGTCCCCTTCGGCACCTACGCCCTCGAGCTTATGACCTCGCTCGAGCGCGCGACCCGCCGCGGCCGGCTCGACCTTTGCGAGCTTCGCGAGGCGTACCTCTGCCTCTCACCCTCGGGGCACGCCCTGGCCCACGATCCCCGCAAGCTCGACCTCGACGCCCTCGTCCGCGCGCTCTTGGCGTTGCCTGAGGAGATCTTCGACGCGCCCGAGGTCCTGGTCGTCTTACGGCTCGACGCCTATACGCACACGCCGCGCGAGGGAGGGAGCTTCGCGGCGGGGCTGCTCGCCGACGGTCGCCTGCTCCTCGAGGCAAGTCAGGGGTTCTCTTCCCTGCTCGGCATGGCGTCGGTCTTCTGCGTCATCGCGCACGAGCTCGAGAAAGCGCGAAAGCTCGCGCGCGCCGAGGGTGAGCTTGCCACGCTCGCCTTCGTGCTCGGGGTAGACGAGGAGGCGCTCGTCGCCGCCGACGCACGATGCCGCGGGCGACTCATCGCCTTGCTCGAGAGCAACGCGAAGCTGCCCGAGATCTCGCTGCACGCCGCGCTCAATGTCCGCGCCCTCGACGACCGCGCGAGCGCGCGCGCCGAGCGCATCGTGACCACGCTCGCCGAGCTCGGCCTCGCCTCGCGCGAGCTTCGGCTCTGGATAGGAGGGCCCGCGATCACCGACTGCCTCTCCCCCTACACGCGAGATCTAAGCGAGACATTGCTCGCGTGGGCAGCGCAGAACGAGGACGCGCTCGGCGACGACCTCTGCCTCGACGACACCACGAACGAAGACGTCTTCTACGCGCTCGCGTATGACTTCGCGCGCGCCGATTTGCGCCTCGAGCCGGAGAAGCGCGAGGCCGATCGCTCCGTGGGCATAGAGCGTGACGAGGTCGACGGCATAGACTTCGACATCATCGATCTGCGGCGCCTCGACCTCGGCGCCGACGACCCGCGCCTCGGCGACCTCCGACCGAGCGGCGAGGCCCCGGTCTTGCTGCGCATCTCGCCCAAGCTCGAGGAGCGCTCTGGCGCCGCCTTCATGCGCCTCTTCGAGCTGCTCGCGCCCAAGCTTGCGAGCGTCACCCTGGCCCTCGAGGGCACGGCCTTCGCGCACCCTCCAGGGACGCAGCTCTGGCCAGAGGCCGCGATATGCTGGCAAGGCGAATGGCTCGCGACCCTGCCCGGACCGCGCGCGGCGAGGCGAGACGGCGTGGTGCTCTCGGCCCCGCGGCCGGAGCTCTTGTCGCTCACGCACATCACCGAGCTCTCGCGCACCTTGCGCCTCTTGGCCATCGATACTCACGGCGCCACGCTCGTAAACACCCTGGCCACCGCGGCCTGCGGCGGCGTGCTCGCGCGCACGACCGATCTTCACTGGAGCTTGGTGACCACGCACTACCTCGCCTCGGGGCGCCCAGATCTCGCAAGCCAAGGAGGCCTCGCGGCGCGAGCCATCGACGAGCTTGTGGGCTACCTCACGCCGCCCGCGCCCCGCGCGAGCTCGCCCGCGCCGCCGCGGCCTCCCGGCGGCTCACCCCGCGCGGTGCGCCTGAAGGTGTAGCCGTGCCGTCATGGCTCATCGACCGTGAAGCGGTAGCGCAAGAGGAAGGGCTCGCCGCCCAAGGCTTGCCAGAAGGCGCAGGCGCCCTGGTTCCAGAGCGCGGTGGCGAGCTGGTACTCGCTCACGTCACGGTGGCGAAACCAGGCGCGCGCGGCCTCCATGAGCGCGCGACCCACGCCCTGGCGCTGGTCGCGCTCGCGCACCGCCACCTCGGAGATAAAGCCGATCTCGGCCACGCGATAGATGACCGGGTTCTTGGCGAGCCAACCGAGGCAAAAACCACAAAGCTCGCGCGCGCGCTCGGCCACGAGGAGAAAGCCGTCTTCGCGCGCGATCATCTCGTGCGCGAGCGTCTGCCAGCGCGCCGCGGCGTCGTCGCGCAAGGCGAACCTGTCGTCGGTCTGCTCGTGCCAGCTCATGAGCTCTTGCCAGATGAGAGAGAGGGCGCGGATATCCTCGTGGCGTGCGGTGCGGATCTCGACGGCGCCTGCATCCATGACGGCATATTGTATCGGCGATGAGATCTTTTCTGGCAATAGCGCGCGACGAGGGGGCGCGGCTCGACGTCTTCTTGAAGCACCGCCTCGAGGCGTGGTCGCGCCCAAAGGTGCGCGCGCTCTGCGCGCAGAGGCGGGTGCGCGTAAACGGCGCAGGCGCCGCCCCAGGTACGCGGCTGCGGGCCGGCGATGTCATCGAGATCACGGGCGAGCCGCTCGCGACCGAGCTGCCGCTCGCCGCGCCCGAGCTCCCGCTCGTTTTGCGTTACGAGAGCGAGGCTTGTCTGGTCGCCGACAAACCCGCCGGCATGCCCGCGGCCCCCCTCTCGCCCGAGGAGCGCGGCACGCTCGTAAACGCGCTCGTCGCCCGCTACCCATCCTTGCGCGGCGTAGGACCCAAGCCGCTCGAGGCCGGCCTCGTCCACAGGCTCGACAACGACACCTCGGGCCTCTTGCTCGTGGCCAAGGACGAGCGCGCCTCGCGTGAGCTTTGGCGACAGGCGAATCTCTCTAAGATCATAAAGACCTACCTCGCGCTCGTGCACGGCGCGCCGCCGCGCGAGGGGCGCGTCACGTGGCCCATCGAGCACGACCGCACCGACAGGCGGCGCATGCGGGTCTTGCGCGAGGCGAGCGCGACCTCGCGCCGCGCGTGCACCTTTTGGCGAGTGCTCGCCCAAGGCGACGCGAGCGCGCTGCTCGAGGTCACGATCACGCGCGGCGCGCGCCATCAGATCCGCGCGCACCTTGGCGACGCGGGCTGGCCCATCGTGGCCGATGCCCTGTACGGCCGCGGCATAAAGGACGCGCCTTATCTCGCGGGGCGCCACTTCCTCCACGCGGCGGGGCTCTCGTTCGAGGACCCGGCGAAACGAGCGCGCGTGACCGTAAGCTCGCCGCTGCCGCCCGAGCTCGTCTTTTGTCTTCGTGCTTTCCGAGTTGACCTGAGAGATCTCTCGCGGGCATACTCCGCGCCACCGTGAGCTTTATCCGCGACAGCGCCGAGACCGTGCGCGCCTTCATGGAGGCACAAGACATCGCGCGGCGCGCCGATCACCCAGCGTCGAGCGCGCACGTCCTGCTCGCCTTGTTCACCTTCCCCAACCGCGCGCAGGTGCTGCTCGGTGAGCGCGCGCTCGACGAGGACCGTATCCTGGCCGAGATCCGCGTCATGGAAGACGAGCCGAGCCACACCTTCGCCGAGCTCCGCGAGCGCGCACGCGACTTCGCCCGCGGCTCGGGCGCGAACAACGTCGATTGCCTGCACTTGCTCATCGCCCTCACCCGCCTGCGCGACAGCTTCGCGTATCGCTTGCTCGAGCGCACCGGGACGTCGGTCACCGCGCTGCGCAACGTGGCCATGAGCTACGTGACGGGCAACATGCCGCGGCGTTATCGCGCTATCGGCGCCGCCCCCGAAGATGCGCCGCAGACCGCGCCCAAAACGCGGCCGCGCCTGCTCGCGCCGCGCGTGCTCGAGGCGCCGTGTCGCGAAGAGTTGCCCGACCCGCCTCAAGAGCCCGAGCGCGCTTCCGAAGAGCCCGCCCAAAGGCCCGCGCCGGCCGCCAAGAAGACCGTCACCGTCACCACGCGCCCCGCGCCGGCCGCCGACCGACTGACCGAGCTCGCGCCCACGCTCGCCGCCTGCGGCATCGATCTGTGCGCGCAAGCCGCGCGACAGCGCCTCGACATGGCCATAGGCCGCGAGCGCGAGCTCGAGGCCGTGATCGATATCCTCGGCAAGCGGCGGGCGAACAACCCCGTGCTCATAGGCCCCCCCGGCGTAGGCAAGACGGCGATCATCGAGGGCTTGGCCGTGAAGATCGCGCGCCGCGATGAGGACGTAAAGCAGCTCCACGACCGCATGATCGTAGCGCTCGACACCGGCGCGCTCGTGGCCGGCACCAGCTTGCGCGGGGCCTTCTCCGAGAGGCTCGGGGCGATCAAGGAAGAGGTGGCGAAGGCGTGCGGCGAGATCGTGGTCTTCATCGACGAGCTGCACACCATAATCGGCGCCGGCTCGAGCGGCGAGGGGGCGCAGGACGCCGCCAACGAGCTCAAGACCGGGCTCGCGCGCGGCGACTTCCCCTGCATCGGCGCCACCACCCCGGAGGAGTACAAGAAGTACATCGAGAAGGACGCCGCGCTCGAGCGGCGGTTTACGCCCGTGCAGGTGGACGAGCCCTCACCCGACGAGGCCATCCTCATCCTCGAGGGGGCCATCGCGCCCTACGCCGAGCATCACGGGGTCTCGTACGGGATCGACGCGGTGCACGCGGCGGTGCAGCTCTCGCACCGCTTCATCCACGAACGCCGTCTACCCGACAAGGCCTTCGCGGTGGTCGACCTCGCCGGCTCCCGCGCGCGGCGGCGCGGCGCGGCAGAGGTCGAGCGCTACGACGTCGCGCGTGTGGTGCACGAGTGGTCGGGCGTGCCGCTCGATCGGCTGGCCGAGGCCGACGCCGATCGCTTCGCGCGCGCCGAGGAGCTCATCGGCGCGAAGCTCATCGGCCACCCCGAGGTCGTCGCCGCGGTCTGCCGCGCCCTGCGTCGCGGCTTCGCGGGCTTCAACGGCAAGCGGCCGATGGGGAGCTTTTTGTTCCTCGGCCAGACCGGCGTCGGCAAGACCGAGCTCGCCAAGATCTTGGCCGAGTTCCTCTTCGGCCGCCGCGACGCCCTGGTGCGGATGGACATGAGCGAGCTCTCGGAGCCGCACGCGGTGGCGCGCTTGATCGGCGCGCAGCCAGGCTACGTGGGCTACGAAGAGGGCGGGCAGCTCACCGAAGCGCTGCGTCGGCGGCCTTTCCAGATCGTGTTGTTCGATGAGATCGAGAAGGCCCACCGCGACGTGCTCGCCTTGTTGTTGCAGATCCTCGACGAGGGCCACCTGACCGACGCGCGCGGCCGGCGCATAAGCTTCACGAGCACGCTCGTGATCCTCACCTCGAACCTCGGCGCCGAGCAGAGCGCGGGGGCCGGCCGACCGATCGGCTTCAACGGCGCCATGAGCGCAACCAACATCGACGCCACCCTCGAGAGCGCCCGCGCGCGACTGCCGCCCGAGCTCTGGGGCCGGCTCGACGAGCGTCTGGTGTTTACCGCCCTGGCGCGGGACGAGGTGCGCAAGGTAGCTTTCCTCCAGCTCGCCGAGAGCGCCCGCACCTTGTTCGCCGAGCGCGAGATCTCTCTCGAGTGGGATGACGCGGCGGCCGAGTATCTGCTCGACCACGGCGGCTACACGAAGGTCACGGGCGCGCGCGGCATGCGGCAGGCGATCCAGCGATTGGTCGAGGCGCCGGTCGCCGAGCAGGTGCTCGCCGGAGAGCTTGCGAGCGGGGACGTCGTGCGGCTCGTGCTCAACAAGGGCGCCTTGAAAATCGCCAAGGGCCGCGGCGCGCCGCATGGTGGACAACATCGCGAGGTGTGCCGTTAGGTCTCGATGACGCGTTGAGCGTCACGACATCGAACGGAGCCTTACATGAAACGTGCGCGTTTTTCTCCTCTTTGCGGTGCGATTGCGCTCATCTTTGGTGCAGGTATCGTCACGAGCTGCGGCGGCAGCGAAGATGAGGAAACTACCACCACGGTCGAGATCGACATCCAGGGTACGGTCCTGGATCTCTCACAAGGGATGGCGCTCGCCACGACCCCCGCCGCCGTGGGGGTGGTCAACTCGCTCGCCGCCATGACCGGCAGCGTGACGCTCATCGCCTCGGGTACGAGCACGGACGCGGGCTCCTTCGCGCTCACGTCGGTGGACATCACCGACGAGCTCGGCATCATCGTCATCACCGATGACGCCCCCGCGAGCGGCGCGTATAGCTTCGTGCCCGGCGAAGCTGCGGGCGGCGACCTGTTCCCGCTCGCGACCGGAGTCGCGAGCTACATGGCAGGTCGAGCCAAGGCCGACATCAATGATGCCTTCGCCTACACCTTGCCCGTGGCCATGGTGGAGCAGTGGCAGCAAATCCAAGGCCTCTCGAACCTCTCCGAGGTCGGGTTCGCCCTCGGCATGGTGCTAGACACCACGACCATGCACCCCCTCTCGGGCGCGGTGATAAGCTCGGTGGCGGCGGACGTCGCGATCGACGTCACCTATCTCGGCGACGACGGCGCCCCCGCGAGCGCCACCGAATCCTCGGGGATGTTCATAACGATCGACGACGATCTTCGTAACGCCACCGTGGCCAAGCTGATGGCGGGCGCCGTAGATCTTACGAGCACCGCGAGCGGCTACACCTGCGATACCAACACCGCGCCCATCACGCCCGGGGCGGCCTTTTTGGTCATGCTCCTGTGCACGCCGCTTTGACGTGTGAGCGTCCCGGCGACTGGCCGAGGGTGGCGCCGTAGATCACCCCAGAGATCCCGAGCAGCATACCTACCACTGTCCACACTCCGAGCTTCTCCCCGAGCGTGAGCGAAAATAGATAGCTCGCGATCGGCGCGAGCTGCTGCCAGACCGCGGCCTCGGGGATGGACAAGGCGCCGTAGGCCTCGGTCATGGCGAGCTGCGCGAGGAAGGCGACAAGCGCGGCGCCGATAGCCGCGACCCAGACCACGGGGACCGCGGGCCACGCCCCGACGCTATAGGGAGAGGAGAACAAGAGCCCGCCGAGCGCGAAGGCGAAGAACACCGTCGCGGCGTTGATCTCCTTGCGCAAGGCGCGGATGGCGGTGACGGCCACCCCCGCGCACAAGGCCGAGAGGAACCCGAAGAGCTCGCCCAAGCTCAAGCCGAAGGACAGGTGGCCGCCGCCGAGCACGAGGTAGACCCCCGTGCTGGCGATGAGCAGCGCGAGGCCGAGGTGGACCGTCGGGCGCTCGCCGAGCAGCGTCGAGGCTAAGAGCACCGCGAACATGGGGTAGAGGTTGTTGAGCAGCGTCGCCTCGCCGGGGGGGATGTGCTCGATCGCGAGGTAGTAAAAGAGCGCCGCGAGCCCCCCGAAGCCGCCGCGCAGGACGAGCAACCAGGGCCGCCTGGGCATGAAGCTGCCCGGGCGCCGCCAAAAGAGGCCCAGCATCAAAGACACCCCGAACACGAAGCGCACGAACGTCGTCTGACCGCCGCTCATGCCGTTCTGCGCGGCGACCTTCACGAGCACCGAGGTCAAGCCGAAGAGCATGGCCGACGAGAACGCGAGCAGCCGCGCGCGAGAGGCCGGCGCCATGCTGGTGCTCATAACCCGGTCGAGCCGAACCCGCCCCCGTCGCGCGTGCTCGACGCGAGCGCGTCTGCAAGCCCGAGCGCGACCTCGTCGACGCGGGCGAAGACGAGCTGCGCTACGCGATCGCCCGGGTTGATGAGGAACGGCTCGTGGCCGTGGTTTATCAAGATCACCTTCACCTCGCCGCGGTAGTCGGCGTCGATGGTGCCCGGGCTGTTGAGCACGGTCACCCCGTGCTTGTGCGCGAGCCCGCTGCGGGGGCGCACCTGCGCCTCCATCCCCGCGGGCATGGCCATGGCGAAGCCGCACGGGACGAGCGCGCGCGCGGCGGGCGCGAGCGTGAGCGGCTCGTCGAGCGCGGCGGCAAGGTCGTAGCCGGACGCCTCTGCGCTCATCTTGCGCGGACCAAGCCCAAGCGCGTCGAAGCGCGGGTGCAGAGCCTTGATCTCGACGCGAGGCGGGCTCATGAGCTT
>CAYXQW010000015.1:11449-16415 GCA_964466695.1 uncultured Bdellovibrionales bacterium | reverse complement strand
AGGCCGAAAAAGCCATGGACGCGCTCAAAAGCCTGTCCGCGCCGCACGCGCGCGAAGAACCGAGACGACCTCATCAGTAGAAGGTTAGTACGCCATCGGGCCTTCTTCAACCAGCGCTGCGCGTGCCACGCCCCTTGCGCCACAAGGCCCTCTTTCGTCATGTTGCGCGACTATCATGCTCCACGTCGTGCTCTTCCAACCCGAGATCCCGCAAAACACCGGCAACATCGGCCGCATGTGCGCCTTCGGCGGGCTCCGCCTGCACCTCATCCACCCGCTCGGGTTCACCATCACCGACCGGCACCTGCGCCGCAGCGGCATGGACTATTGGCGCGCGCTCGACGTCAATGAGCACGAGGACTTCGCGGCCTTCCAAAATAGCGACCGCGCGCCCAAGAGGCTCTGGCTCTTTTCCACCAAGGCCACGCGCTCCTTGTGGGACGCCAGCTTCGAAGACGGCGACGGCCTCGTCTTTGGCCGCGAGTCGAGCGGCTCGCCCGCGTGGCTACACGAGCTTTTGGACGCGCGGCGCCTCAAGGTGCCGCAGCTCGGGCAGGGCTTGCGCTCCTTGAACCTCTCTACCTGCGCCGGAATCGCCGCCTACGAGGCCTTGCGGCAGCTCTCGACGCGCAAAGGCTCCCCATGCAACGCATAGCCGTGCTCTACAACCGAGACGACGGGCTCGCCTACGGCCTGCCGAGCGACGCCGCGGCGGTGGGCGGCGTGGTCGCTTGCGCCCACGAGATCTCCTTGGCCCTCACGCAGCGCGGCTATGACCCCGTGCTCATCGCCGCTCCGCGCGACCCCGCCGCGCTCGTCTTACGGCTGCGCGCCGCGCGCGTGACCACGGTGTTCAACCTCGTCGAGTCCGTCGCAGGCGACGCGCAGCGCGAGGCCGCCGTAGCCTCCCTGCTCGAGCTCTCCAAGATAGCCTTCACGGGGAGCTCGGCGCTCGCGCTCGCGACCTCGCTCGACAAGACGATAGCCAAGGCCATCCTGAGCGCGCACGGCGTCCCCACACCCGAGGGCGTACTCCTCGCGCGCGGCGACGAGCCCTTACCTCGCGCTCCCTTGCCATGGATCGTGAAACCCGCCCGCCAGGACGCGAGCCACGGCATCACGCGCGAGAGCGTGGTCTACGACCAGGAGGCCGCCCGCGCCCGCGCCCGCTTTGTCATCTCGACCTACGCCCAACCCGCCTTGATCGAGCAATTCTTGCCGGGCCGAGAGCTCAACGTCGCCATCCTGGGTGAGGGCGCGAACACGATCGCGCTGCCGCCGACCGAGATCGACTTCTCACGTCTGCCGCGCGAGCACCCGCCGCTCGTCACCTACGAGGCCAAGTGGGACGAGGCGAGCGAGGCCTATGCTTGCACGCCTTCGTCAAAGCCGCGCGCGCTCTCTCCCGCCCTCGCGGCGCGCCTTATCGACATCGCGCTCGCGGCCTACCGGGCCTTACGGCTCCGCGATTACGGACGTGTCGATCTGCGGCTCGACGGTGACGGCGACCCGCGGGTGCTCGAGGTGAACCCCAACCCGGATCTGTCGCGCGACGCTGGCCTCGCCAAGGCCGCGCGGCAGGCGGGGATCGATTATCGAGACCTCATCGCGCGCATCGCGCGCATGGCCGAGGCGCGCCATCACACACGCATGAGTGGTCAAACCGAGGCATAGCTCTTAAACTATCAGCATGGTCCGCATAGAAGGCGGCAGCGCCCCACGCTTAAACAGCTCGAGCCTCGCGCAAGCTCGGTCCGAGCTCAGCGCCAAAGACACCCAGGCGGTGAGCGTAGGTGCGCAGGTGCAAGCCGCCCTGTTCGGCCGGCCCAAGCCACCCCTGCTCGATCCGCAGCGTTTCCCCGAGCTCGCCCCCCTGCTCGCCAAGCTCAACCGGCTCAAGCGCAAGGTGGCGCACCTCGCGGGGGACGCCGACGAAGACTACGTCTTGCTGCTCGCCGACAGCACCATCGCCATGATCGACGAGCAAGGCTTCATCTACCTCGGCGCCGGCTTCCTCAGCTCCACAGCCGACCGCCCCGAGATCATGGCCGGGGTGCTCGCGCACGAGATCGGCCACAGGCCCAAGCGCTGGCGCGAGTACCGCACCAAGAAGAACCTCGAGAAGCGCGAGCTCGAGGCTCTCTGCCGGCACGAGGAGACCCGCGCCGATATCTTCGCGGGAAAGGCCATGGCCGAGCTCGAGATGTCGTGCGAGCCCATGGTCGAGTTCCTGCAAGCCATCGAGGACAAGCCACACCCGGAGTATTTCCCCGCCGCGACCCGCGCCGAGGTCATAAGACGATCACATCAAGAGCGCGCCTTTCGAGTCGAGGCGCGGCGCAAGCTCTTCTCCGAGTTCGACAGGATGACCTCCCCTAAGGGTCACATCGGGGATTTTTGACGCCTTCACGCGCGAGGCAGCGGTGGACCTCGGCCTCGATGAACACCTCGAGCAGCGCCCCGTCGAGGCAGCCTTCGCGCACCTCGTCACGTAAGATGGCGATGGCGCGCTCGTGCGAGACGGCGCGCTTGTAGGGCCGGTCGCTCGCGGTCAAGGCGTCGTAGATGTCGGCGATGGCCAGGATGCGCGACTGCAAGGGGATCTCGTCGCCTTGCAGCCCGCGCGGGTAGCCCTTGCCGTTCAGCTTCTCGTGGTGGGCGTGCGCGATCTCGGGGACGCGCTGCAGGCCCCGCGTCCAAGGGATCTGGGCGAGGAACTCATAGGTGTGCGTGACGTGCGACTCGAGCTCGCGCCGCTCCTCGCCGTCGAGCGAGCCGCGCGGGATGGCGAGGCGCGTGAGCTCTTCTCGTGAGAGCACCGGCACGCGCTCGCCGCCCTGGTCTACGTAATAGAGCCCCACGAGCTCATCGAGGCTCGAGCCGTCGCGCTCGTCGAGCAAGCTCGGCTGGTTGCAGCGCCGCACGAGCTCGAGGAGGCGCTGGAGCTTCTCCTTGTCGATCCGCAGCTTCCCCGCGCCGCTCTCGCTCTGCGCGGCGAGCACCTCGAAGCGCGCGGCGATGACGGAGAGCTCGCTCGGGTAGAGCTTCTCGGCCTTGGTGAGCACGCCCTCTCGCACCAGGACCTTGCCGAAGTCGTGCAGCAAGGCCGCGTAGCGCAGCTCGCGAAGCTCGCTTATACCGAATCGCAAGCCCGCGTAGGGCGGCGCCGGTGACTTGTGGAGATTCTCGGCGAGGCTCATGGCGAGCTCGGCCACGCGCTCGGAGTGACCGGAGGTGGTAGGGTCGCGGCTTTCGATCGCCACGACCGAGGCGCGCACCAACCCCTCGAACAAGCGGTCGATCTCGTCGTAGAGGATGGCGTTCTCGACGGCCGAGGCGGCGTTCGCGCCGAAGGCCATCAAGAGCTCCTCGTCCTCCTTGGTGAAGAAACGCTTGCCGCGCTTGTTGAGGGCCTGCAAGACTCCCTTGGTCTCGCCCGTGGTGTAGCGCATGGGGACCGCCAAGATGGTGCGCGTGCGGTAACCGGTGTCCTTGTCCACCCCCGGGTTGAAGCGCGGGTCGGCGTAGGCGTCGCGGATGTTGATGCTCTCCCCCGTCTTCGCCACCTCCCCGGCGATGCCCGCCCCGAGCGGGATGCGGATAGTAGCGCCGTCGCTCATCCCCTGCGCGATCTTGGTCCAGAGCTCGCCGCGGGCCTGATCGACTATCCACAAGGAGCAGCGGTCGGCGTCGACCACCCGCACCGCCTCACGCAAGATCAACCGCAAGAGCCCGTCGAGGTCGCGCTCGACGGTCATCGCCTTGGTGGTGTCGAGCAAGCTCTCGAGCTTGGCGATGCGCTCCTTGAGCGCCCCCGTGCTCGCGCGCGCTGCCGTCATAACTTTCGAGGCGCGGCGCGGGGCAGGACGCCCTTGCTTGCGAGGAGGCGGCATATACTGGATAGATTATCGCACCCGGACCAGACAAGCTAGATACCGGCAGGGCACCCTTGGTAGACGACCATACTCGTGTCATAGGGCCATCCTTGCGACCTTCACTGACGGGAGAAAATCATGCGACGGTCTAGCCTGTTTTTTGTGACGATGATGGTGCTGCTGGCGGCGTGCGCACGCGACAAGAAGATCGCGGAGACTCCCACCGAGCCCGCCGCGGACGCTACCACCGCGACAGCAACGACCGCGGTCGAGAATAAGGCATATCTGCTCTACAGCGCCTCCATGCAGAAGCAGGCCTCGAGCAGCCGTAAGGTCAAGAACCCGAGCACGGGCAAAGATGAGAACAACTGGCTCGCGGCCCTGCACCGCGGCGAGCAAGTAACCTTGCTGGGCGCAGAAGGCGAGTGGTCGCACGTGCGCTCCTCAGACGGCACGGAGGGCTTCATCAAGACGACCTCCCTCCTCCCCGGCGAAGGCGTGACCGTCGCCGCCGTCATGGACGAGACCAAGACCTTCCAGCGACCGACCTTTTTGGCCCCGGGCAAGGCCATAATCGCGCTCGGGACGCTCGTGTTCGTCTTGCGCGAGAGCCCCGACAAGGCCTTCAGCGAGGTCAATCACGTGGGCAGCGGCTCCGTGTGGATCGAGAGCGGCAAGCTCTCCTTCGCCGAGCGTGAGGTGGCGGCCGCGGCCATCGTGAGCCGCGCGCGCTCTCTCGAGGAGCGTAAAGATCAGCAAGCCACGCAGTACTGGGAGCTCGCGAAGAGCCAGTTCGGGGACACGCAGGTCGTCCAAAAAGCCACCACCCCCGCCGCCGAGAGTGAAGCCGAGGCAGAGGCAGAGGCCACCGCCGCCGAGGTGCCCGAGCCCGAGCCCGAGAGCCCCGCACCCGCGGGCGAGTAAAAAATTACTCCTTCACCGATCCCGCGAGCAAACCTCGGATGAAGTACTTGCCGAGGAACATCATGATCAAGAGCACGGGCAAGGCCGCGACGATGGCGCCGGCCATCGGCTCGTTCCAGCGCACGGCCTCGCCGCCCGCGAGCTGAGATAGTTTGGCGGTGATAGGT